>CAZEIO010000187.1:0-3628 GCA_964512525.1 uncultured Halobacteriales archaeon | reverse complement strand
CCTTCGGCGGCCACCACGCGCTGAACTTCGAGATCTACGGCCACTTCACCTCGCCCATCCGCCGGCTCTCGGACCTCGTCAACCACTGGATCGTCCACACGAACGACGTGCCCGAGGACCTCCTGACGCTGTGTGACCGCGCGTCGGAGCGCCAGCGGACCGCAGAGCGCTGCGAGCGCGAGTACAAGGGCGTCCTCCGCGACGTCGGTCTCGACCCCAACGAGATAAACAACCGCGGCGTCGAGGTCGTCGCCGACCCCGACGAGGCCGAGTTCGACCTCGGGGTCAACCCGAACATCGAGGTCAGCGGCGACGTGGACGACTGACGCTCACCTCGGCGTCGCGGCGAACCGCACCGGTCACCCGTCTCCCTGGTCGGGGTGTCGCGCCGTCGCCCCCTCCGACTCGATCGCTTCGGCCGTCTCCGCGATCCGGTCCACCTCTCGCTCGGCCTCGTACCGGCCGTTGTACGCCTCGTCGCGGTGCGGTTCTCCGGTGCCGCTCACGCCGTCCTCGGGCGCTTGGTCGTCGCTGGCGCCGGCGAGCCACGACCGCAGGCGGCGCAGGGCGCTTCCGATCACGCCCGCCGCTTCGAGCGACGTGGCCGTAAGCCCTCCGGCGACGCGAGTGTGGCCTTCTCGCCTCTGGTCCCCGACCGCTCGCCGCGCCGGCTCACTCCGGGCGAGGTTCGTCGCCCCCGCCGCCCTCGTCGTCGCCCTCGTCCGCCGCCCGCACCCGCTCGTCCAGCCACTCGTGGTGGGCGCGCAGTGCCCGTTCTCCGGCGGGCGTCAGCGTGTACCGGTCGTGGATGCCGTCCGCTCGCTCCGCGAGGTGTCCCGTGTCCACGAGTGTCTCGACGGCGCCGTAGAAGCGGTCCGGAGCCACTCGCTCGTCGTAGTGGGTCTCGAGTGCCGTCTTCGCCTCCTGCCCCGTCGGCTCGCCGAGGGCGTGGACGACGACGCAGACGTCCCGGCGGAGACCGCTCTGGAGCCACCTGCTCACGCCCGTTGCCGCGAGGGCAGTCGGCTTAGCGGTGTCGCTCCCGGCCGCGGAGTCACGCCTCGCCGTCGTCGGTCTCGTCGAGGTCGATCACCGGGGCATCCGGGGCGTCCGTCTTCACCCGTTCGATCCCGGCGATGCAGTCCCGGCGGTCGGTGTACCCCTCGCCGCTGTCGGCCACGATGTTGCCGTTGTCGTGGCGGAGCCGCCAGCGGTGGTCGCCCCGTTCGTCCTCGAAGACCTCGAAGGTCAGCGAACCCATGTGGACCCGTCGGCGGCCGACGCCCGAAAGGTCTGTGCCGACCGCACGACAGTTTTTGTCCGCTCGCCACGCACTCCCCGCCGTGACCACGGCCGACGAGGACGACGACGCGACGGCCACGCGGTGGGGCGGCGGCCCGTACGCGGTCGTCCCGCTCGTGGCCGCCGGTCTCTCGGCCGCACTCGCGGCCGCCGACCCCACCGCGGTCGCCCCCGGTCCCGCTCGCCTCCTCGGTCTCTTCCCGCTCTCGGCAGGCGTCGCCCTCGTCGGGTGGACCGCGCTGACCGTCGCCCGCGCCGGCGCGACGCTGTCGCCGGTCGCCACGCCCGCCCGCCTCGTCACTGCCGGTCCGTTCGCGTCCACCCGCAACCCGATGTACCTCGGCGTCGTGTCGGCAGTCGTCGGCGTCGCCGCCCTGGGTGGGTCACCCGCGGCCGCCGCCTACGCGGTGGCGCTCTCTCTCGCCTACCACGTCGTGGTCGTCGCGGTCGAGGAGCCGAAACTCCGGGCGGCCTTCGGCGACGACTACGGGCGGTACTGTGACCGGGTGCCGCGGTGGGTGCCCCGCCCCTGACCGCCCCGTTTGCGGTTCGCGAGCCTCCGCGATCGAACTGCACAAGCCCGTCGCGGTCGCACTCCGGGACGACCCGACCGTGACCGCGCCGTTCGCGACCGTCGCCGGTCGTCTCGACCGCCTCGCGCGCCGCGGCTACTACGCACTGCGGGCGCTGAACTACGCACACGGGGTGGCGACCCCCAAGCGCACCGTCGCCGGCACCTACTGGAGTTACGACCCGGTGGCGACCCACGGCCGGGACGCCGGACTCGCGGCCCTCGCGAAACTGCCGCGCGACGCCGTCGTGGTCGACGTCGGCGCCCACGTCGGCGAGTACGCCATCCCGCTGGCCCGCGGCGGCCGAACCGTCCACGCCGTCGAGCCGAATCCGGTCGCCGTGGCCCGCCTCCGGCAGAACTGCCGGCGCAACGGAGCCGACCTGCCCGTCCACGTCCACCCGGTGGGACTCGGCGACCGCGAGACCGAGACCACGTTTTACCGCTCGACGTACCCGAAACTGTCGGCGTTCGACGGCGCCGCGACGACACGGTGGGGAGCGAACGTCGCCGGCACCGACGAGGTGCAGGTGCGGACACTCGACGGTCTCGTCGCCGACGGGGGAGACCCGCCCGACGCGGTGAAGGTGGACGTCGAGGGGGCCGAACTCGCGGTCCTCCGCGGCGGCGAGGCGACGATAGCGCGGCACCACCCGCTACTCGTCGTCGAACACCACGACGACTCGACGGGCGACGCCGCCGCCCTCCGGGACTGGCTCCGCGAACGGGCGTACCGAATCGAGGACCACGGCCCGACGTGGGTCTGCTGGCACCCCGACTCGCCGGTGCGACCGGCGACGTGACGGTGGGTTCGACACCCCGACGACGTCTCCGTCGCGAGCCGCGCCGACTCGCCGGCGACCCCTCCCGTGACGGCAGTCGTCTTCCCTCACAGACCTATCGTGCGTTAAATTATTCAATATAATTATACGTCCGTCGGCGCTCGGTAGCGTGGCACCCATGCAACGACTCGAGTGTCCCATCGGTGACTGTACGGCAGTGATCGAGGCGGAGACGACGGAGGAAGTGATGGACCAGGCCAGCGACCACGCGGCCGAGAAACACCCGGAGATGGAGATGGACCCGGAGACGACCCAGACGATCCGGGACGACATCCGGACGGTCTGAGCCGCCCGCGACCGACCGTCGTCTCCGGCAATTCCTCTTTCCGGTTCGGGTGAACGACGAGCGAGGACTCTGTCGGGACGGCAGAACCGGGAGGACGCCGCCTCAGGCCTCCTGTTCGACCGGTGAGACGTCGTACTGCTTTTCGAACCGCTGGATCGACTCGTCGGAGCCGACCAGAACGATCCGTTCGTCCCCGGTGAACCGTCGCTGCGGATCGACCGTGCTGGTGAAGCCCGACTCGTCCTCGACGGCGATGACGCGACAGCCGGTCTTCTCGTAGATGTCGGACTCCGCGAGTGTCGAGCCCTCGAGCGGCCTGGCGAGGACACGGAGTAGTCGGATCTGACTCGCCGGGGCGAGGACGTCCTCGCCCCGGAGTTCCTTGGCGACCATCCGGGCGCTCACCCGCGGAACGGAGAGGACGTAATCCGCCCCCGCACTCAGTGCCTTCTGTGTCGCGTCGGTGTCGCTCACCCGGACGAGTATCTCCACGTCGGGATTCAGCGACCGCGCCAGGACGGTCGTCCGCAGCGAGTCCGAGTCGTTCGGCAGGCCGACGATGATGGCGCCGGTCGTCGTTATTCCGGCCTCTTCGAGGATCTCCTCGGAGCCCGCGTCCCCGACGAT
>CAZEIO010000186.1:0-3661 GCA_964512525.1 uncultured Halobacteriales archaeon | reverse complement strand
CTGTGTCGTCATCCGCGACACCAAACTCCACGACCCGCTGGAGGGCGAGGTGGACCTGAACCCCCTCGACGTCCTCCAGATGCTCGGCCGGGCCGGCCGACCGGACTACGACGACGTCGGCTACGCCCACGTCGTCGCGGAACCCGACGAGGCCGACCGCTACCGCCAGTTACTCGAGCGAGGCAAGCCCATCGAGTCCCACCTCGCGGCCGACCTGGACGCCCACCTCAACGCCGAGATAGCGATGGGCACGCTCGAAGACGTCGAGGAGGTGATGGACTGGCTGGCGACCACCTTCTACTACGTCCGTGCCGCCGCCGCGCCGGAGCGCTACGACTACGCCGGCCTGCGAGACCGCGTCAGCGCCACGCTCGAGTCACTCGTCGAGCGTGGGTTCGTCGAGACGGGTGCGGACCTCTCCGTCTCGGCCACGCCGCTGGGCCGCCTCACCTCGAACTACTACCTCCGACTCGCCACCGCGGAGCGCTTTCACGGCCTCGCGACCGACCTCGCCGGGGGACGGACGCCGAGCGACGGGGCCGTCCTCCGCGCGGTCGCCCGGGCCGCCGAGTTCGACAGCGTCAGCGCGCGCGCCGACGAGGAAGACGCCGTCGAGGCCGTCCTCGGGCGCGACGGCGAGGACCTCGCTCCCGGCGAGCGGAAGGTCCTCGCCGTCCTCCGGTCGGGGATGACAGACGACACGCCGGAGGACCTCCGGGACGACGCGTGGGTCATCCGACAGAACGCCCGCCGCCTGCTCTCGGCGCTGCGGGCCTTCGCCGACCGCTTCGCGGGCGCGCCGGCGGCCAACGCCGTCGCCCGCGTCGCCGCTCGCGTCGAGACGGGCGCGAGTGCCGAGGCCGTCGGACTGACTGCCATCGACGGCGTCGGGGCAAACCGCGCGGAACGACTCCACGAGGCCGGCATCGACGGCCCGGGTGCGGTGGTCTCGGCCGGCACCGCCGCGGTGAGTGCCGCCGGCCTGCCCGACGGTGTCGCACGGCGTGTCGTGGACAACGCCGCCGACCTCCCGGCCGTGTCGGTCGCCGTGGACGGCGTGCCCGACCGGGTCGCCGAGGGCGAGCGAGCGATGTGCGAGGTAACGGTTCGCAACGCCGGCGGCGGCGGCCGCGTCGGTGTCCGCGTGACCGTCAACGGTCGCGAGATGACCGCCGAGGACGCCTACCTGACCGACGAGCGCACCCTCCCCGTCGCCGTCTTCGGCGCTCCCGGTCACGACGAACTCGAGTACGCCGTCCGCGTCCACTTCCCCGAACTGCCGCTCGACCCCGTCGTCGCGAAACGCACCGTCCGCGTGGAGTAGCGCGGCCGGCTCGCGGACCGCGACGCTACGGGTCCGCCTGCCGCTCCAGGAAGGCCACCAGCCGGTCGTTCACAGGGCGGGACCGCTCGACGCCGACGAGGTGGCCGACGCCCTCGAATCCGGCGAACTCGCCGCGGGGCAGCGAGTCGGCGAGTAGTCGGCCGTCGGCGACCGGCACCACCGCGTCAGCCTCGCCGTGGAGGACGAGCGTCGGATACCCCACCTCGTACAGGTCCGTCGCGGCGTGGGCGACGAGCGCGTCGAACTGGCGCTCACAGACCGCCGCCGGCGCGTCGTCGTCGGCCCGCCACTCGACCACGCCGTCCACGACCGCCGGCTGTTCGGCGCGAAAGTCCGCCGAGAGCAGGGCCCCGAGCGAGTCACGCAACGCGTCGGCGTCGTCCGGGGGAGCACAGCCGCCCGTCCGGGCGCCGTCGGCGGGGGCCGACAGCGCCGACCGCGGGTGTGCGCCGCCCGGCGTCGCGCCCAGGAGCGCCAGACTGCGGGCGCCGTGTTCGCGGGCGTACTCCAGCGCGACGAGGCCGCCGAGGCCGCCCCCGACGAGGTGAGGCCGGCCGACGTCGGCCGCGCGGACGACGGCCCGGAGGTCGGCGACCAGCGCGGGGACGGACTGCGCCGCGTCGGTACCGCCCGACCGGCCGACGCCACGGTGGTCGAAGACGAGCGTCCGGAACCGGCCGGCGACGGCTGGCTGCTGCCAGCCCCACTGCCACGCGCCGAGACCGGCGTCGCCGACGAAGACGACCGCCGGCGCCGCCGCGTCACCGGCCGTCTCGTAGTACAGTTCGACGCCGGCGGAATCGACGGTCGGCACGTTCCCCCGGTGGGGTCGGGCACGCTTCGCTCTTTGGACTCGTCGCGCCCGCCACGTCGGAGCGCCTACCCGCCCTTGATCAGTCGGAGGAGCCGAACCTCGTCGGTCTCGACCGGCTGGTCTTCGGGGACGGGCCGGCCGTCCACGAGGACGGTGACCTCGTGGGAACTGAACTCCACGGCACGGGCGAGGTCGCCGTACGTGGCCGACTCGTCCACCTCCACCTCGTGACTGTCGCCGCCGGCGACGCTGACGGTGACGCGCACGTCCGCCGTCGGGAGCGGAGCGATGTTCAGGCTGTCGGCGCGGACGCGACGACCCGACCCCATTCCGCGCATCTCGCGGGCTTTATGCGCCCGCCGGCGCTACGGTGCGCCATGAGCGAGTCCGGCGGCGAGGAGACCGCTGTCGAGGACGAGGCGTCGGGAGCCGCCGCACAGAGCGGCCGCGAGATATGGATCGAGAAGTACCGCCCGGAGCGACTGGAGGACGTCGTCGGGCACGCAGATACTATAGAGCGTTTGCAGTCTTATATTAAGAAAGATGAATTACCTAATTTACTATTTTCAGGTCCTGCCGGCGTGGGAAAAACCACCTCGGCGGTCGCCATCGCCCGCACCATCTACGGCGACGACTGGCGGGAGAACTTCCTCGAACTCAACGCCAGCGACGACCGCGGCATCGACGTCGTCCGGGGACGGATCAAGGACTTCGCTCGCGCCTCCTTCGGCGGCTACGACTACCGCATCGTGTTCCTCGACGAGGCCGACTCGCTGTGCCTCCCGCCGGCAACGGAGGTCGTCGCCGGCTATCCGTCTTCGCCGGAGGTCAAGCCGATCGAGGAGGTCTCGGCGGACGGCGAGCCGATGCCGTCGGTCGACTTCGAGACGAACGAGGTGCAGTCCGACACGGGGGCACTCGTCGATTCGGGGGTCGCCGACTTCTTCGAGATGGAACTGGCCGACGGTCGCCAGGTCACCGCCAGCCCGACCCACCCGTTCTTCGTCGTCGGCGACGGGGACGAACTCGTGGAGCGAGAACTGCGAGACCTGGAACCGGGCGACGAAATTGCCGACTTCGGGGACGAACTCGGCCTTTCGCGGTGTGAGGTCTGTGGCGACTGGACTGCCGGACGGTTCTGCTCAATCGAATGCACGGACGAGGGGCACAGCCGCGAGATCCAGGGCGAGGACAGTCCCACGAAGCACGAGACCACTGCGGTATCCGACGGTGGCCGCCGTCCAGTCTCGACCGTCGAGGTGCGCAGTGTCGAGTACAGCCACCGCGGGAAGGCGTACAACGTCACCATGGAGGGGACACCCAACTTCGTGCTGGCGAACGGACTGCTGACCCACAACACCGACGACGCGCAGTCGGCACTCCGCCGCACGATGGAGCAGTTCTCGAGCAACACCCGCTTCGTCCTCTCGTGTAACTACTCCAGCCGGATCATCGACCCGATCCAGTCGCGGTGTGCGGTGTTCCGCTTCTCGCCGCTGTCG
>CAZEIO010000185.1:0-3763 GCA_964512525.1 uncultured Halobacteriales archaeon | reverse complement strand
CCGCGGGGTCGGCCGCCGGCAGTGCCGTCACGGCGTCGCCGACCTCGATCCGGCCAGGCGCACCGCCGAGCGTCCACCCCGCGGCCGTGTCGGCGGCGTCGTACCCCTGTCGTCGGAGGACGCGCGGGACCAGCCACCGGGCGAACGCCGCGACCCCGGCGTCGGCCTCGACACCGCGGTAGGCCCCCGGCACGAGACCCCAGCCACACAGGTCGGCCACCGTCAGCCCCGCGCCGGGGCCCGCCTCGAGCACGCGCGGCCGGGTCGGCGCGAGGGCCGCCCGGAGCCGGTCGCGAACCCGCCGGTTGCGCGCCCGCTCATCGACGGCGCGTTTGGCCGTCAGATACCGCGGCCGTGCGTGTTCGTGGCCGTCGGCGCGCCCGGTCACAGCCGTCGCTCGTGGCTCGCCCACGCGAGGTCGTCCTCCCAGAGCCGGACGACCAACCGGGTGGGCGTCGGCTCATCGAGGTGGTCGACGAGCCGGTCGCCGAACCGCTCGGCGAACCGCTCGACGCTCGGGTTCCCGTCGAACTCGGGGAGGTCGTTGAGCAGCGTGTCGCGGTACCGCTCCTCGATCGTATTCAGCGCGGCGTCGACGGCGTCGATATCGACCACGTAGCCATACTCGTTGAGCGACGGGGCCGCGAACGTCACCTCGGCGGTGAACTCGTGGCTGTGTGGGACCCCCTCGGGCCCCGGGTCGGGGACGGTCAGGAAGTGCTGTGCGATGAACGACCGCCGGACGGTGAGTTGGTACGGCTCGGTCTCGGCGGGCGACGACTCGGTGTCAGTGTCGGGTGGTGTGGGTGTCATCGGTAGGTGAGGAGGACCCCGAGCGTCTCGTCGGGGTTGGTGTCGAGCAGTCGGTAGGCCTCGGCGGCGTCCGTGAACGGGAGTTCATGCGTGAGCAGGCGGTCGGTCGGCAGTGCCGACAGCTGGTCGAGCGCGACGTCGAACCGGCGATCGGTGTCCCAGCGGCCCCGCAACGCCGGCGAGATGGTGCTGACCTGACTCGAGACGAGCGAGATGCGGTCGCGGTGGAACGAGCCGCCCAGCTCGACCGGCGCGCGTTTGCTCCCGTACCACGAGCCGACGACGATGCGGCCGTCGTAGCCGACTGCCTCGATGGCCGCGTCGAGCGTCGCTGGCTCGCCCGACAGCTCGTAGACGAGATCCGCGCCGCTGGGCGTCGCGTCCGCGAAGGTGGGGGCGTCGGCGGGGGGAACGACTCGGTCGGCACCGAGGGTGGCCGCCAGCTCGCGGCGGGCCGCGAGCGGCTCCACCACCACGAGTTCCGCCAGCGGGAAGTCGGCGAGGAGCTGGATCGTGCAGAGGCCGATCGGCCCGGCACCGAAGACGACCGCCCGCTCGCCGATCCGTGGCTGGCCGTCGAGCACGAGGTTCGTCGCCGTCTCGACGCTCGGCAGCAGCGTCGCCGCCCGCGTGTCGACCGGCTCCGGGAGGGGAACGACCGCGTCGGCGGCGACCTGGAACCGGTCGGCGTGCGGCTCGAACGCGAACACCCGCCGGCCCAGCCAGTCGTCGTCGATGGCGTCGCCCGTCGCGGTCACCTCGCCGACGGCGGCGTAGCCGTACGCGAGCGGGTACTCGAACTCGCCGTCGAGCGCGTCGATTGTCGGGTCGATACGCATCCCTGTGGGCACCTCGTCGTTGTAGATGAGGAGCTCCGTCCCGGGGCTGATGGCGGACGCGTGCGTGTCAACGCGGAGGTCCGTGTCGGCAAGCGGGTCGAGCGTCACCTCACGGAGCGTGACTTCGCGGGGGCCGACGAAGGTGAGTCTGCGTGCGTTCATTAGTCGGTGGCGACTTCCCAGGGGCCGTGGACGCGCTGGCCCGTCGCCCGGCACGTCTCGAGGGCGTGTTTCGCGTCGAAGCCGGCGGCGTGCGCCGTGGAGCCGTGGCCGACGCCCGCCTGGAGCTCGACGCCGGTCGCCTCGCGGACGTGTGCGACGGCACCGTCGACGGCCGTGCGGTCGAGCGGCGGACAGACGGCGATGGCGTTGTCGCCGCCGACGAAGTGTGTGACCGCCTCGTGGTCGGTATGGAGATACGATGCCAGTGCTGTCATCGCCTCCTGGATCCGTAATCGCGCCTGCGTGGGCGCGACCCGGTCGGTGTAGCTGCCCGTCGCGTCGACGACGTCGAAGTGGGCGATGGTGACGCGCGTCGGGTCGCCGGTGACGCCGTCGGCGACGCGGTGGCCCAGTACTTCACGGCGGTCGGCGGCCTGCGCGCTGCCGGCCGCCTGGAGCTCTTCGCCGGCCGCTCGGAGCGCGGCCGCCGGCGTCGCGGCCGTACCGACGCCGATGCTAAGCGTCACGGGGTATCGGTTGCGGATCCGCTCCTGTAACCGCTCGAACTCGGCGGGATCTTCCTGCGTCGCGACGCCGACCATGTTGTCGAACCGGCCGGCGAACGCGTAGCCGTCGCGCTGGCCGAAGAAGTCGGCGACGTCCGCGAAGAGCCGTGCCTGGAGTGCCTGCAGATCCGTCTCGCGGCGGGGCTCCGGCGTCGTCGTCCATGGCCCGTAGTCGTCCAACTGGAGGGCGACGAGCCGGCTCCCCCCTCGGTGTGGCTCGCTCATGCCGTTCACTATCGTGGGGCAGATTCATTACCGTTCGGCTCCCCCGCGTAGCCTGCCACGACGAGGTAGTCGCGGCCGAACACCGCGAGCGACGGTGCCAGCACGACCGGCGCGACCGCCCGGATGACGCCGGCGGGGACGACCGGCACGAGGGCGACCGCGAGGAAGACCATCTGGAGGCCAGCGAGCGGCCGGCGCAGGCGACTCGTCGGCAACGCACCGACGGGCAGGCCACGCTGTCGCCGCCACCAGCAGCCGAGCTTGAACAGGTAGCGGGCCGCCGACAGCGAGAGATACCAGACCGGGAGCTGGCCCCAGGCGACGGCGACCAGCGGCGCGACGAGGAAGCCGAGCGTGTCGAACGCGAGATCGAGGCGGGCACCCAGCGCGGTCGGCCGGCCCAGCGTCCGCGCGAGCCCGCCGTCGAGGCGGTCGAGCGTCACCCCTACCCCGTAGCCGAGCGCGGGCAGCCACTGTACCCGTGGCCCCGGCATGACGAGCAGGAAGCCGGCGACGGCGGCGTAGAGCCAGCCGCGCGTCATCGTCACGCCGTTCGCCAGCCCCAGCTGCGGATACCGACCCGCGCCGTCGCTTGCCGCGCCGTCCGCTGGCGGGTGGTTCGCCGCCAGGCCATGCCGGAGCACCCACAGCGCGTAGCCGACCGGAACGGTCGCCCCGGCGAGCCACCGGGCGGCCGTCGCCCGATCGACGGCGAGGGCGACCGTCGCCGCCGTGCCGACGGTCGCGAGCAGGAACGCCGCCGCCGTCAGCCACCACTGACCGCGCAAGGGGGCCGGAAGCGGGCCGCTCATCGGCTGAAATTTGGATCCACGAGGGCGGTGAGCTGGTGCTGTGCATCCGCATCGAGTCGGTGACGGGCCGCTGCGAGGTTGGCGACGGCGTGGTCGGGGTTGCTCGTCGAGGGAATCGGGACGACGCCACGGCCGACCTGCCAGGCGAGGACGACCGTTGCAGGGTTGAGGTCGGCCGCGCCGGCGACGTCTTCGACGACCGGGTCCGTGAGCAGCCCCGGAGCCGAGAGCGGCGAGTGGGCGACGACGCGGATCCCCCGCTCGTGACACCAGTCGACCAGCGGCGTCCGTGGCTGGTACGGGTGTGACTCCACCTGAACCAGTGCCGGCGGAACGCGGGCCGCAT
>CAZEIO010000184.1:0-3773 GCA_964512525.1 uncultured Halobacteriales archaeon | reverse complement strand
CCGATGGCCCGGAGGCGCTCGCGGTACTCCTCCGTCCGGAAACGGTCCGAGAGTCGGGCGTTCGCCACCGTCATGAACAGGAAGACGCCGACCGGCAGGATGACGAACAGGCCCAGTGCGGCCCCGAGGACGGGTATCCCGGCGACGGGCCACGCGACCACGAGTGCCAGCCCCGACAGCACGAACGCGACCGCGACGACCTGCACCATGAGATTGCCGAACTCGCCGCTCTGGTCGGGTACCTCGCCCGGTTCCGGGAGGAGGGCGACGTCCTCGGGCGGCGACTGCGGCTCGTAGTCGTCCATGGAACAGAGCGCCACCGTCGGCTTCACGTCCCGTAGCACCGTCCCGAACCCCTCGACCGTGCCGTCGGGGTGGACCAGCGCGTAGCCGTCGTCGTCGTAGGCGATGACCCGTCGCTCGCCGTCCTCGAACACCTCCTCGACCACGGCGAAGACGTCTCGCGTAGCGACGCGTGCACGGAGTTCGCTCGCCACGCGGTCGAGGAGTTCGTCGCCGGTCGTCCACGCGTCCGGGTCGAACGCCGCCTCCCACTCCTCGGGCGACATCTCGCGCATCTGCTGTGGACCGAAGTCGTCGAAGTCGTACCGCTGCTCGACCTCCTCCGGCGTGGGGCGCTCGCCGCCCTCGCCCGCGTCTGCGTCCGGGTCGCCCGGGGCGTCCGCCATCGCCGCATCGTTCGACGAGAACGGATTTAGGGGTTCCGTCCGCACCCGTCGGGGGAGCAGGCGCCACCCGTGAGGGTCGCTCGCCGCGGCCATCGGGGGACACTTCAACGTCGGCGCACGACGCCGAGACAGCATGGTGTCGCCGACCGTGGTCGCCACCGTCGTGCTGGTCTCGGTGACGCTGAGCCTGCCCTTCTTCCTCTACGGCGCGTGGATCATGATCGACGCCGAGGTGGTGACGTGGGCCGTCCTGGTCCACCACCTGAAGTTCATCGTCACCGGGCTCACGCTGACGACCGTGCCGCTCGTGACGTGGATGGTCCCGCGTCTCCTCGACCAGCTCGGCGAGGGACTCGCTGCGGTCCACGCCTTCCTCGGCCTGAACGCCTACGCCCTCCTCACGCTCGGTCTCGTCGGCATCGCCCGCATCGTCCGGGCCAAGCGTCGCCACGGTCTCTACGAGGACCCCGACCGAGACGTGGCACTGTCGGACCTCCACGAAGACGCCGACACGTGGCGAAAGCTCCTTCGCGCCGGCGTCTTCGGCTACGTCTTCTTCTGGATACTCGCCTACGTCGTCGGCGTCGCCCGTTACGTGATTCGCTACGTCTTGCCGAACGTGGGCGCCTGACCCGCCCGCGGGCAGCGGTCTTCACCGTCGCCACGGCCCGTCTGTACGGCCGGTCGTCGTCGGGAGTCACCCGCCGCGGTCGTCGTCCGGCAACAGGTGGTCGGTCTCGCCCGCGACCAGTCCGCCGATCCCGTCGGGGTACAGCGGTTCGGGACCGTCTCGCAGCGCCGCGAGCCGGTGCCACGAGGCGGTCCGCTCGGTGCCGTCGGACTCCGTGACCGCCAGTTCGTCGCCGTCCCGGACCGCGTCGTCCACGAACGACACCGCGTACACCACCGCCAGTTCGTGGTGCGGGGCGCCGCCGAGGTCGAAGACGTTCTCCGCGATGCCGAAGTACTCGCCGGCGACCACCTCGTGACCCGTCTCCTCGCGGAACTCCCGCTCGACGGCCGCACGGCTCCCCTCGCCGAAGTCGATGCCGCCGCCGAGTGGCCGGCGGAACCGCTCTCCGAGGTCGTACGTCTCGACGAGTATCTCGCGCTCCGGCGGCGGTACCGACGCCGGGTCGCCGCCGCCGGGCGCCCGCCACGGGACGCCGAGGGCTACCGGACGCACGTCGCGCCACCCGTGGTCGTCGTCGTGGTCGGTCACCGTCGGCCACCTCGCGGGACGGGGCCGTGGGCCGACCGCCGCCGGTCGGCAGCGGGCATCAGTCCCACGGCTCCCCGCCTGCGAGGTCCACCGCGGCGTCGCCACGCTCCGAGGGACAGACGTCGGCGAGGACGCATCCCTCGCAGTCGGGACTGCGTGCCGAACAGACGGCACGACCGTGGTCGATGAGGAGGTGCGTGAACGCCTTGCGGTCTGCCTCGGGGACCAGCGGCAGGAGGTCACGCTCGATAGCCTCGGGGCGCTCCTCGGTGGTCAGCCCGAGTCGCCGGGTGAGTCGCTGGACGTGCGTGTCCACGACGACGCCCTCCGCGAGGTCGTACGCGTGTTGCAGGACGACGTTCGCCGTCTTCCGTCCCACGCCGGGCAGGGCGGTCAGTTCGGCCATCGTGTCCGGCACCTCGCCGTCGTGGTCCTCGACGATGCGCTCGCAGGCCTCGGTGATGTAGCCCGCCTTGCTGTTGTAGTAGGTGATGGAGTCGATGTCTGCAGCGAGTTCCTCCTGGTCGGCGGCGGCGTACGCCGCGGCGTCGTCGTACTTCTCGAAGAGGTCGGCGGTGACGGCGTTCACGCGCTCGTCCGTACACTGCGCCGAGAGAACGACCGCGATCAGCAGCTCCAGCCGGGTCGAGAACTCGAGCGAGATGGAACTGTCTGGGTACTCCTCGCGGAGGCGGTCGAGGACGGTCGCGACCTGGTCGGCCCGGTCCGCACGCGGCGTGCCCATGTGCCGCGGTGTGGGATGGCGACCTTTGGCCTTTCGTCACGCCGTGCGGTGGACGGGAGGGCCCGTGAGTTTTACTCGCGTGGCGCCCGTCCACGTGGACGTGCACTGGGTCCGGCGACGCGACCTCGAGGGAGGCAAGGAACTCGGCGTCTGGCTACTGGTTGACCCGAGCGGGAACGACGAGGTGCGCGAGGAACTGTACGTGGAGAGCCACGAGTACCGCGGCGGCGCGTTCGACGTGTACACCTACACCGACGACGAGGGGTGGGTCCACCGGAGCGAACACGCCGCCGTCGGCGACGCTTTCGACGCCGCACTCGGCTACATCGAGGCCGACGGCCGGCCGATAGCGGGCCGCTGAGCCGCGAGCCGGGACGCTTGCGCGGGGCCGACGCCGTCCTCGCCGCCGGCCACAGACCGCCGGGGAGACGGCGGTTTTAAGCGCCGCCCAGCGACACGGGAGGGCATGAAGGCGACGGCGACGGCGCACCCGATTCAGGGCATCGTCAAGTACCACGGGATGCGCGACCGGCGACTGCGCCTGCCGTACCACGACAGCATCAGCGTCTGCACGGCCCCCAGCGTGACCCGGACCACCGCGGCGTTCGCCGCCGACCACGGGTCGGACACCTTCGTCGTGGACGGCGAGGAACTGTCCGGCAGCGGGCACGACCGGGTCGCCCGCGTCCTCGCGGCGGTGCGCGACAGGGCCGACGCCGCCCACGCCGACCACCCCGTCCGCCTCGAGAGCGAGAACAGTTTCCCGACGAACGTCGGTCTCGGCTCCTCCGCCTCGGGATTCGCCGCCGCCGCGACGGCACTGGCCGCCGCCGCCGACCTCGACCTCTCCCGGCCGGCGCTGTCGGCCATCGCCCGCCGGGGCTCTGCCTCCGCGGCGCGGGCGGTCACCGGCGGCTTCTCCCACCTCCGGGCGGGCCTGAACGACGCCGACTGCCGCTCGCACCGCATCGCCTCGCCGCTCTCGCCCGGTCTCGACGACCTCACCCCGACCGAGGACGTCCGGATCGTCACCGCCCTCGTCCCGGCGTACAAGGAGACGGACGACGCCCACGAGGAGGCCGCCGACAGTCACATGTTCGACGCGCGGATGGCGCAC
>CAZEIO010000183.1:0-3787 GCA_964512525.1 uncultured Halobacteriales archaeon | reverse complement strand
GACCGGGAGTTTGCCGACGGAGTCCAGCAGTCGGTCGTTCGGCACGACGATGACCGTGTCGGAGACGTCACGCAGTCGCTCGAGGCCCGCCTCGGCGTTGGTGCGGCGCACCTCGCCCTCGGCGGTGAACGGCGTCGTCACGATGGAGATGGTGAGCGCCCCCTCCTCGCGGGCGGCCTTCGCGACGACCGGTGCCGACCCCGTGCCGGTGCCGCCGCCGAGACCGGCGGTGACGAACACCATGTCCGACCCGGAGATGGCGTCGTGAATCTCGTCTTGGCTCTCGATGGCGGCCTCCTCGCCGACCTGCGGGAGCGACCCCGCGCCGCGACCGCCCGTGCGCTCCTCGCCCATCAGGATCTTCCGCTCGGCGTCCACCTCGACGAGGTGCTGGACGTCCGTGTTCGCGGCGACGAGACGAGCGCCGTGGATGCCGGCCTCGTTCATGCGGTCCACGGTGTTGCAGCCGCCCCCGCCACAGCCGACGACCGTTATCTGCGTCTCGAGGTCGTCAAGCATGTCGGCGAGGTCCTCGTCCGTCTGTCCGTCGGAGCCGTTGTCGTCGCCCGAGTCGGCGCCGCTACCCCCTGCCGGGGTCTGCGTCGCCTCGTCGTCGGCGCTGGCGTCGGCGTGCTCACCCTCGGAGGCGTCGCCCTCGTCGGCCTCGGCCTCGTCTATCACGCCCTCTATTATCGAGTCCATGCGTACGGCTCGCGTGCCCCCGCGCCACTAATCATTCTTCCCCCTGTGTCAGACGTTCGTCGGACGACCGTCGTCGGTTTCGTCGTCGCCGCCCACCCGGGCGTGGGCCCTCAGATGGGGAACTCGCGCCGGCGCTCGCGGTGGACCGACTCGGGGCGAACGGTCTCGCCGTCAACCTCGACCGCCTCGCCGTTCGACAGGCGACCGAAGGCTGGCCCCTCGGGGACGCCCGCCTCGCGGGCGAGTTCGGGGTCGAACGCGGTCCGCGTGGCGACGACCGCGTCGTTCGTCCGCGCCACCGTCTCGTACTTCTCGCGCAGGACCGCCGCGAGACCGGCGACGACCGCGTCGAACGCCGTCCCTCCGTCGCTCCCGCGGGCGGGCAGGGCCGCACGGTCGCTCACCCGGGTCCCGCCGTCCGTCGTGGCGAGGGCGACGGCCTCGCTCGCCACCGCCTCCCAGGTGCGGTCCGGGTCGATACCCTGTGCCTCGGCGACGAGAGCCGTCGGCAACGTGACCACGGCGAAGTCCGCCGTCGTCCGGCCGCCCAGTGCGACGCCGTCGCCCGGTGTTCCGAGAGCCGCCTCCACGCGTTTGACGATCGAGAGGGGCGTGTCCCCGACCTCGCGCACCCACGACTCGCCGACCGTCTCGAAGCCGAGGTCCGCGACGGCCGCCTCGACCGCCGGGTAGTCGCCGTCCACGAGTGCCCGGGACGCGCCGGACCGCTCGAACGCCGCCCGGAGCGTCGTTCGACCCGCCTCGCTCTCCGGGTCGAGGTCCGCGAGTCCCCAGTCGGCGGCGACGTGACCCACCGCCCACGCCGTCTCCCGGAGCACTCGCTCGAACCGGGGGGCGTAGTGACCGCCGCCGAGACCGACCAGCGACCGCTCCCGGTCGGCGGCGACGCCACGGAGCGCCAGCGTGGCCGCCGCCGCGGCGTCGGCGGCGTCGGCGTCGCGCCACTGCGGTTCGTCCGAGCCCACCTCGACGAACAGCGAGGGACACCCGACCCGCGACGGACCGTGGTGAGTGCACTCGATACCGACCTCGTAGCCGTCGGGGGCGTGGCGGTCGAACGCCGCGACGACCCGCGAGAGGGCGTTTGGCGCCGCCCGCGAGAGTTCGCCGGCCTCGCCGCCGTACTTAGCCGCGCCGACGTTGCCGGTGAAGTGCGCCGTCAGCAGCGGCCCCGTTTCGCCGGAGTGCCGGGACGGGAACGCAAGCAGACCCGGGGCGTCCGCGGCGGCCCCCTCGCCGCCGAACGCCGCCGCCGCGTCCTCGAGATAGAGGTGGAGGTCCTCGAACGTGCGGAGTTCGACCCGTTCGGCTCCGCGAGCCTCGTCGCCCGGGACCGCCGCCGTCCGTTCGCCGGCCGGGAGCACGTGGTAGTCGCCGCCGCCGGCCTCCGGTGACCGCTCGTCGTCGTGGCACTCGGTCCAGTCGGCGGCAGCGAGCAGTCGCTCGCCGACGTGGTCCGAGGCGAGGTCCACCTCGCTGACTGCTATCGCGAGCACGGGTCCGTCTCCCGGCGGCGCGGGCCTAAGCCCGTCGGTCCAGCGGTGCGACCGCGAGCGAGACGCGACGGCGTCACTCGCCGTCGAGCACCTGCGAGTACGACCCGACGAGCGACCCCGCGAGGTCCACGTCCTCGACGTGAGCGTGTTCGTCCACCACCGAGGCGTCCACGGCCGCGTTCCGAACCGTCGCATCGGGGAAGACGACCGCTCGCCGGAGCAGGGCGTCCTCTACGGTCGCGCCACTCATCACGTGGACGTTCTCGCCGACCTCCGTGTTCTCGACGGTCGCGCCGTCCTCGACCACGCTGTCGCCGTCGAGATGCCACGCGACCGCGTCGAGATAGGCCTCCGGCGTGCCGATGTCGAACCACGCCTCCTCGAAGGTGAAGGCGTACGTCGGCTGGCGGGACTGCAGCCACTGGACGAACCAGCCCGGCTCGTCCGGGTTGTTTCCCTCGGAGAGGTAGGTGTCGAGGAGTCCCACGGTGTCGGCGGTGAAGGCGTAGCAGGCGATGGAGACGAGCGTCGTCTTCGGGTCGTCCGGCTTCTCCTGGAAGTCCACCACGCGGTCGCCGTCGAGGTCCACCAGTCCGTACGAGCGTGCCCGCTCGCGAGAGCCGACGTCGTAGGCCGCGAGCGTCGGCGCGCCCTTCGCTTCGAAGAAGTCAACGAAGTCGGCCACGTCGAACGAAATCAGGTTGTCGCCCGCGACGACCAGCAGGTCGTCGTCGATGCCCTCGCGGTCGACGAGCTGGGCGAGCGCGCCGACGACGCCGAGTTTCTCGTCTTCCGCGGTGGTCTCCTCGATCGACAGCTGGGGCTTCTCGAAGCGCCGGCGCTCGATGTACCGCTCGAACTCCCCGGCGAACCGCTCGTTAGTGCTGACGTACACGTCGTCCACGCGCTCGTCGCGCTCGAGTTCCGCGAACACCTCGTCCACGACCGTCGATTCGCCGATGGGCAGGAACATCTTCGGCCGATGCCGGGTGATCGGCCACAGACGGGTCGCGTAGCCGCCAGCGAGAACGACTGCATCCATACCCTGCCGGTACGGACCCCGGGCTATGATTCTTGTCGTTCGGGGCGGGCGACACGCGGGGCCGGGGAGCGACCGTCACAGTCGCTCTCAGGGAGTGGCGGACGGAACGAAACGAACCGGGCAGGATGGCGGGTGCGCACCGCGCCACGGCCGCAGGCCACTGACCGCCGACCGCGGGCCGCGGGTGGCACGGAGGCCCCTCGACGACCGACCTACAGCAGACCGGTCTTCTGCAGTTTCATCAGGTCCTCGGTGTCGAGAGTCTCGCCGTCTTTGAACTTCTGGTAGATCTCCTCGGCCTCGGCCTTCGCCTCCTCGCGCTCCTTCTCGCGCTCGGTCTGGCGCTCTTCTTCCTCTTCCTTGTCGAGTTCGCGCAGGCGCTTCTGGACCTCCACGAACATCTCGTGGTGGTAGTCCGCGGCCTCCTGGGCCTCGACGAACTTCTCGTGCATCTCGTCGGCCTCGTCGCGAATCTCGTCGGCCTCGCGGTAGGCCTCGATCATCTGGTTGTGGTGTTCCTGGGCCT
>CAZEIO010000182.1:0-3876 GCA_964512525.1 uncultured Halobacteriales archaeon | reverse complement strand
ACCAAGGGGACCGGCGTCGCCGTGGTGACCGCCTCCCCGACGCCGTCGGCCACGTCCACCGACGAGACGTCGGCGACCGCCACGGCCGAGACGGCGTCGTCGGCCCCGGACGCCACGACGCGGACGCCAACCGGTACCGAGACGGGAGTCGCCGGCGCCGGGCCGAGCGACGACGGACGCGGTCCTGGCGGCCAGTCTCTCCCCGGCTTCGGCACCGGCGTCGCACTCGCGGGACTTCTCGCCGGCGGCGCCCTGTTCGCACTGTGGCGCCGCCGGTAGGCCGGGGCGGTCCCGTTACTGTCTTCAGGCCGCGAATCCTAGCCGGCGGCAGATGTTCGAACCGGACGAGCGGTCCCGACGGGACCTGCTGAAGGCCGCGGTGGCCATCGGCGGGAGTGCGGGCCTGTCGGCCTGTCTGGGGTGGCTCGGCGAGGACGCAGAACCGGTCCCACGGGGCGGCGAGACGGACTACGACCGCCAGTTCGCCTGGAACGACCGCGTCCGGACCGACGACCACGGCAACGTGGAACTCCCCACGCACCAACTGCTTCTGTACCTCGAGTACGACGGCGAGGGGCCACCGACGTCGGCGGACCGCGAGACCGTCGAGGCAACACTCTCGTCGCTCGACCGCGCCTACGAGCGCTCGCACCGCGGCCTGCTGTACTCCGTCGCCTACTCGCCGTCGTACTTCGACCGGTTCGACGAGTCGCTGCCGGAGAGCGTGGACCTGCCGCCGCCGCGTCGGCTCTCGGACTTCGAACAGCCGACGTTCGACGAACAGGACGCCCTGATCCACCTCGCGAGCGACCGGCCCGACGCCGTCCTCGCCGCGGAACAGGCACTCCGGGGCGAGCGCGACACCGCAAACGCCGTCGAGATGGACGCCTCGCTCTCTGACGTGTTCACCGTGGACTCCCGGCGGACGGGGTTCGTCGGCGGTGGACTGCCGGCGTCGAAACAGGACGTCGAGGGAGTCCCCGACTCCGCGCCCGTCCCGGAGGCGTCGCCGCTCTTTATGGGGTTCAAGGCCGGCTTCGCCGGCAATCAGGCCACGGAGGACTACGTGACCATCGAGGCGGCGCCGTGGACCGGCGCGACGACGAAACACGTCGCCAACCTCCGCCAGCGACTGCAGGACTGGTACGTCGAACAGGACTACGAGGACCGCGTCGCGGAGATGTTCTCGCCCACGCACGTCGAGCGAGGGCTGGTCGAGGGCGTCGGCGAGAACCTCGGGGACTTCAGCGGCGTCACCGCCGAGGTGATGGACCGCGCCGCGGCCGACGCCGAGGCACACGGCCGCGTCGGGCACGCCCAGAAGGCCGCCCGCGGCAACCGCGACGAGGACGGCAACGTGAAACTCCTGCGAAGACACTTCGAGTCGATAGACGGGTCGTTCGACCCCGACGGGGGCGGCTTCGCCAACGAGGACGGCGGCGTCGCCAGCCTCCACTTCCCTTCGCTCCAGCGGGGAATCTCGGACTTCGAGACGGTCCGGCGGGCGATGAACGGCACCGACCTCACCGAGAACCCGGCGATTCGCACCCGGGTCAACAACGGCATCCTCGAGTACGTGTTCGTCCGCCACCGCGGTAACTTCCTCGTCCCGCCGACCGACCACCGCGCCCTGCCGCGACCCCGGCCCGGCACCTGAGCCGTCAGTCCAGGCGCTCGCGGTGTTCGCGGGCGAGTGTCTCGGCTCGCTCCCGCGTCGCCGTCTCCTCCCAGCGCACCTGTTCGCCGTCGCCGTACGCGAGTGCGCTCTTCAGTTCGTCCCGCAGGACACCCGCCCCCACCGAGAGTACCTCGCCGTCGCGCCCGAGTTCGAACACGCCGTACCGCTCCGGCGCGCGGCGCACGGTCGAACGGTCGAGCGACCGCCAGCGCTTCGAGAGCGGCATCAGTCGGTCCCCTCGTCGGTCTCGTCGTCGTCGGTCGCCTCCGCCGGCACTATCTCGCGGGAGCGCTCCCCGAGTTCGTTCTCCTCGAAGACGAACACGCGGCCGTCCACGGCGTCGAAGTCCACCGCGACGACCACGCGGTGGCCCTCGGCGCGGACGACGACGCCCGGGAACAGTTCCTCTCGCTCGCCGTCCACGAGCAACACCCGGCCGACGCCGGTGGACTCGAGGACGTCGTCGTGGCTCGTCCGGTCGTTGACGTAGGTGAGGACGCCGGACCGTCCCGTCGGGTCGGTGACGAGGACGTGGACGTCCACCTCGGGGGCCGTCCGGAGCGGCGAGGACGCCCGGTCGGGGACGCCGTGGTAGAACGCCTCCCGGCCGTCGAGGTACTCGACGGCCACGCCCCCCTCCCGGAGATCGACCGACAGGGTCGAGGGTGGCACGTCGTTGCGAGCGCGCATAGGCGTCTCTGGGGGCGCGGCGCGCAAAAGCGACCCGCTCCGCCGCGAGCGACCGCGACCACCACCGCTAAGTGGACCGGTTTGCCAGCAGTTAGCATGGACAGAGAGGGAGTCGCGACGGCGCCGGCGGCGGGCACCGTCGTGAACGCGCTGGCGACCGGCGTCGGGAGCGCCTTCGCCATCGACCGCACCGTCCGTGCCCGGGTGACGCTCGACGGCTCCGGGTCGGTCGAGGGGACGGTCGGGGCGGTTCCGGCAGTCGGCGACGAGGACGACGAGAACGCAGACGAGGTGGACTCCTCGCTCGTAGAGCGGTGTGTCGAACGAGCGGTGGACCGCTTCGGGGACGGCGCGACCGCCGGCGGCGAGGTCCACACCGACAGCGAGGTGCCCGTCGCCGCGGGGCTGAAGTCATCGAGCGCCGCCGCGAACGCGACGGTGCTGGCGACCTGTGACGCCCTCGACGTGGACCCGGACCCGCTCGCGGCGTGTCGCGTCGGCGTCGCGGCCGCCAGAGACGTCGGCGTCACGGTCACGGGTGCGTTCGACGACGCCTCTGCGTCGATGCTCGGCGGCGTCACCGTCACCGACAACGGGGCGGACGAGCTCCTCGACAGCGGGACCGTGGACTGGACCGTCCTCGTCCGCGTGCCCGCCGAACGCACCTACACCGCCGACGTGGACGTCGAGCGCTGCCGGAAGGTGGCCTCGCTGGCGAGTCACGCCGCCGACCTCGCGCGGGCCGGCCGGTACGGCCTCGCGATGACGGTCAACGGCTTCGCGTTCGCGCCGGCCCTCGGCGCACCCGGCGACTCGCTGCTCGCAGCCCTCCCCGAAGCCGAGGGCGTCTCGCTGTCTGGCACCGGCCCCGCGGTCACCGCCGTCGGCGACGCCGCGGCCGTCGAGACGGTGCGCCCGGCCTTCGAGGCCCTCGGCGGCAGCGTCTGGACGACGACCACCCGGACGACGGGCGCGGAGGTGGGCGCGTGACCGACCACCCAGAGCGCGAGGACGCGCCGAACACCGACGAACCGCGACGGGGAGCCGGGATTCCGGAAGGAACGGACCTCGCGGACCTCCGCGAGGAGATCCAGTCTATCGACCGCGAGATAGTCGAACTGATCGCCCGACGGACGTACGTCGCCGACACCATCGCTCGGGTCAAGGAGCGAAAGGGACTACCGACCGTGGACGAACACCAAGAACAACAGGTGATGGACCGCGCGGGCGAGAACGCCGACCGCTTCGACGTGGACAGCAACCTCGTGAAGGCCGTCTTCCGGATGCTCATCGAACTCAACAAGGTCGAACAGCGGGAGTCGCGGTTCGGCGACGAGGCATCCGGCACACTCAAGGCGGAGTCCGGGGACGGCGACGACAGCGAGAGCGGGACCGAGTGAACCGGGCGTGGATCAGTCCACGTAGTCTATCTCGCGGCGACGACCGCCGGCCTCGACGCCATCCTTGTCGTCGTTGCGGCCGTAGATCTGTGGCGACTCGACGCCGGT
>CAZEIO010000181.1:1710-3882 GCA_964512525.1 uncultured Halobacteriales archaeon | reverse complement strand
CCACGAGCAAGTCCTTCGACAACGGCACCTCCTGCTCCAGCGAGGGCAACGCCGCGGTCGTCGACGACGTGTACGAGGAGACGCTCGCCGCCCTCGAGCGCGAGGGTGGCCACCTGCTGGACGACGACGACCGCCGCCGGCTCCGCGAGACGCTGTTCCCGGACGGGCACGGCTCACTGAACGCCGATGCCATCGCCCGGCCACCGGCCGAACTCGCCGACCTCGCCGGGCTCGAGGACCCCGCCGCCCGCGAGGCGGACTTCCTGCTGGTCGAGGGCCGCGGCGTCGGCCCCGACTACCCGATGTCCGGCGAGAAGATAGCGCCCGTGCTCACCGTCTTCCGGGTCGAGGACCTCGACGAGGCCCTCGACCTCACGGGGTCCGTCCTCGACTACGAGGGGGCGGGCCACTCGGCGGGCATCCACACGACGAGCGAGGAGAACGCCCGACGGGCGGGCGAGGCAGTGGACGTCGCGCGACTCCTGGTGAACCAGGTCCACGCCTTCGCCAACGGCGGTCACTACCAGAACGGGCTGGGTTCGACGCTCTCGGAGGGCGCGGGCACGTGGGGCGGCAACCAGCTCGCCGAGAACGTCAGCTTCGAGAAGTTCTACCAGACGACGACCGTGACCCGTCCCATCGAGGACGCCACGGCGCCGGACCCGTCGGACGTGTTCGGCCCGTACGTCGCCGACTGATGTCGGCGCCGGACCGGTTCGTCTCGCCGGCCGAGGTGGTCGTCGGCCGCGGTGCCGTCGAGACGGTCGGCGAGCGCATGGCCGACCGCGGCTCGCGGGCACTGGTCGTCGCCACGGCCGGCGTGTTCGACCGCTACGGCGACCGCCTGCTGGACAGTCTCCACGCGGCCGGACTGGAGACGACGGTGTTCGACGCGGTGCGCCCGGACCCCACCGTCGAGAACGTCGAGCGCGGACTGGCACGGTACCGCGAGGGCGACTGCGACTGCATCGTCACGCTCGGCGGCGGGTCGCCCATCGACGCGGGCAAAGCTATCGGGGTGGTCGCGGCCAACGGCGGGGAGATACGGGCGTACGCCGTGGACCGCGCCGGCTACGAGGGCGTTCCCGACCCGACTCCGCCGCTGTGTGCGGTGAACACGACCGCCGGCACCGGCAGCGAGGCCACCCGCTCTATCGTTATTACCGACGAGACGACGGCGACGAAGTTCCTCGTCGTCTCCACGGAGGTGGTACCCACCGTCGCCGTCGAGGACCCCGAACTCGTCCGGAGTCTGCCGCCGAGTCACACCGCATTCACCGGTATCGACGCGCTCACACACGCCGTCGAGGCGTACGTCTCGGTCCACGCGTGGTCGATGCCGGACACGCTCGCGCGGGCAGCGATCGAGCGAATCGTTCGCGCGCTGCCGGTCGCGTGGGCCAACGGCGACGACCTCGACGCCCGCGAGGCGACCCTCGTCGGACAGCTCCAGGCCGGGCAGGCGTTCACCAACTCCTCGGTCGCCCTCGTTCACGGCATGGCCCGGCCGCTCGGCGCGCAACTGCACGTCCCGCACGGCCTCGCGAACGGCATTCTCCTGCCGCACGTGATGGAGTTCTCCGTCCAGGGCGCACCCGAGCGGTACGCCGACATCGCCCGGCTCCTGGAGGCGGCGGACGACGACACGCCCGACAGAACGGCCGCCCGACGGGCCCCAGCCGCAGTCCGGGACCTCTGTGCGGACGTCTCGCTGTCCGACTACCTCGAGGAGTTCGCGGCCGTCCCCGACCGGGACGCGTACGAGGCGGTCGTCGGCGAGATGGCCCAGGACGCCCTCGACTCCGGGTCGCCGGCGAACAACCCGCGCAAGCCCACCCGCGAGGAGATAGAACGACTCTACCGCGACGTGTACGACGACGTGTTCGCGGAGTACGCCTGACCTAAGGGGGCCGGGTCGTCCGCTTCCCGCGGCGAGTCACGCCGACGCCGCGGACGGCGGCGACACGGCGACTGACTCCGGTCTGCCGGGTTGGCGGCGATCTCCGCCGTTGCGTGTGGTTGATGCCGCTCGCGCCACGAACCGTCGTCGATGGACAGGCGGTCGTACCTCGCGCTGACCGGGACGACGCTCGCCGGTGGCGTCGCCGGCTGTACCGGGCAGGACCGAGACGGCAGCGGTGACGGTGGCGACGGCAGCGACGGAAACGGCGG
>CAZEIO010000181.1:0-1610 GCA_964512525.1 uncultured Halobacteriales archaeon | reverse complement strand
CGTCGCTCTGGAGACGGTGACCACGGCGCTGTCGGAGCCGTGGGGGCTGGCGCCGCTCCCGGACGGGCGGCTACTGGTGACCGAGCGACGGGGACGACTCCAGCTCCTCGACGACGCTGACGAGGTGCGTGAGGTGCCCGGGACCCCGGAGGTGTTCGCTCGGGGACAGGGCGGACTGCTGGACGTGACGCTTCACCCCGACTTCCCCGACGAGCGGTGGGTGTACCTCACCTACTCCGCGGCGGACGACGAGGGCCGGTCGGCGACGCACCTCGGCCGGGGGCGGCTGTCGGCGGACGCCTCGAACCTCCGCGAGTTCGAGGTGCTACACGTCGCCGAGCCGTTCGTCCGCTCCTCTGGCCACTTCGGCTCGCGAGTCGCCTTCCGCGACGGCGACGCGTACGTGACCGTCGGCGACCGGCAGTTCAAGAACTTCGGCCCGGACCACGTCGCCCAGGACCGCACGAACGAACTCGGGACGACGCTGCGACTGCGTCCCGACGGGTCGGTCCCGCCGGACAACCCGTTCGTGGACCGCTCGGACGCCCGCGACGCGATCTACAGCTACGGCCACCGGAACGCACAGGGGCTGGCGGTCCACCCCGAGACGGGCGACCTCTGGGAGAGCGAGTTCGGCGAGCGCGACGGCGACGAGATAAACGTCGTCGAGGCCGGTGCGAACTACGGCTGGCCGGTGGCCGACGAGGGCTGCGAGTACGGCACCGACAGGCGGGTGGGCGTCCCGCACGACCAGCGCGAGGACGTGACGGGGCCGGTGTACTCCTGGCCCTGTGGCTCGGGGGGCTTCCCGCCCAGCGGCGCGGCCTTCTACGACGGCACCGCCATCGAGGCGTGGCGGGGCGACCTGTTCGTCGGCGGTCTCGCCTCGCGGTACCTCGCGCACTTCGCGGTCGATGGGCGCGAAGCGACGGAACTCGACCCGCTACTGGCCGACCGTGACTGGCGCGTTCGGACCGTCGCCGTCGGGGCAGACGAGGCGCTGTACGCCGCCACCGACGGCGGCCGACTCGTGCGGTTCGTCCCGGCGTGAGCCGGGCGTGGGCGGCGAGCGGTCAGGCCCACGTCCCGAAGCCGACGTGGTCGTCGCCGACTGACAGAGGCGGGGCAGGCAGGGCCGCGCTCACCTCGGGGTCGTTGTACGCGCCGGGCGCCACGTCGTTCGGCGCGTCCGGGTAATAGAGCGCGGCGAGTTCCTGGATCTGCCGGCGTCCGACGTCGAGTTCGAACTGGCCGCCGCCGTAGGTGCGAATCGAGCGGTCGGCACACAGCGCCAGCGTGTCGAACAGCGACTCGACGGTGCCGAAGCGGGAAGGCTTGACGTTGAGCCACGACGGTTCCCACGGGAGGGTCTCGACCGACGCGACGCCGGTGATCGGGTTGTCCCACGAGACTCGCTCGCGGACTGCACCCTCGAACAGGTCGCGGGTGTCGTCGGTCAGCGCCGGGTCCTCGACGATGGCGTCGGGGAACGCCCGTAGCAGTCGCCCGTACAGGTCGGCGTCGGGCGGCGCGTCCACAGTCGTGCCCTGGTACTGCCCGGTGAGGTGGAGACAGCGGACGGCACCGGTCGCCGCCAAGTCGTCGATGAC
>CAZEIO010000180.1:0-3976 GCA_964512525.1 uncultured Halobacteriales archaeon | reverse complement strand
TTCTCGACGAACTCCTCGTCTTCGACGTTGTCGAACAGGCGGAGGTACTTCGTGACGCCGTTGTCGACGGGGTCCATCAGCGCGAAGCCCACGTCGAGGAACTCGCTCGGGACGTTGCCGAAGGTGTCGCGGACGTCGGCCGGGGAGTAGTACTCCTCGTCGCCCCACAGTTCGAGGACGCCGCCGCTACGGTCGAAGCACAGGCCCGCGGCCATCAGCCCGAGGTTGCGAACCTTCTCGGGGAACAGCGCGGCGTACATGACCGACATCGTGCCGCCCATGCAGTAACCGAGGACGTTGACTGCGTCGAGACCGGACCGCTCGCGGACCACGTCCGCACAGTTGTCGATGTAGCGGTACACGTAGTCGTACAGTCCGAGCGAGGCGTCGAGCGTGGACGGCTCGTTCCAGTCTATCAGGTACACCTCGAAGCCGGCGTCGAGCAGGCGCCGAACGACGCTGCGGTCGGGTTGCAGGTCGAGGATGTACGGCCGGTTGATGAGCGCGTACACGACCAGTATCGGCACGTCTTGGCGCTCCTCCTCGGGCACGTCGGGCTCGTAGTACCGCAGTTCTAGCTTGTTCTCGCGGTGGACGACTTCGCTGGGCGTGGTGCCCACCTCGACGTCGTCCATGCGCTCGGCGGCCTCGGGCGCGGCGGCCAGTCGCCGCACGACCGCGGCGGCGTTCTCGACCGCCTGGCCCTGTATCGCCAGCGGATTCGGGGGCCCGCGTCGGCTCATCTCAGTCCTCCACGGCGTCGAGCACGCGGTCCAGCTTGTTCTCGACTTCCTGCTGGCGGCGCTCGAGTTCGACGAGGCGCGCGCCGACCTCCTGGACGTCGCCCTCGGTGGCGAAGCCGAGCGTCCGGAGGGTGTCCTCGGCGGCCTCGTCCGCCTCGCGGCGGGTCGCCAGCGCGTCACCGACGGTACTGCCGGTGGCGGCGGCGAAGGCCGTCGTGTTCATGACCTCCTTGAACGCGCTGTTGGCGGCGTCGAGCCAGACGTTGCGGAACTCGGAGGGCTCGACGTCCTCGCCGGCCGCGGCGTCGCTCGTTCGCTCGACCATCTGCTCTGCAGCGTCCATCCAGACCTCGTAGGCGCGGGCGTATCCCTCGACGCCCTCCTCGAGGTCGTCCGCGTCGAGGTCCGTGCCGAGGGCGTCGTCGCTCGCCGTCTGGGGGTCAACTGCCTCGGTGAATGACTCGACGAACTCGGCCTGTGCCTCGACGTTTCGCTCGAGTGCCTCCACGAACTGGCGGTTCATCCGCTCGGCGAACTCGCCCCAGTTGGCGTCGGTGGCGTCACTCATCGGCAGGCGTCGCGGACTCCAGCTGGTCCACTCCGTCGAGTGCGGCATCGACGGAGGCGTCCACGGCGGCCTCGTAGGCGTCGAGGTACGCCTCGTATGCGTCCTCGCTCTCGGCGACGGCCTCGACCGCGGCCTCGGTGGTGCGGTCGTAGCCCTCCGCCGTCGCGTCGTGCGTCTCGTCCACTATCTGCCGGAAGGTGCCGAAGTCGGCGGCCTCGGCTGGCACGGAGTCCTCGATGCCGTCGAGGAAGGTGTGCCACGACCGGCGGGAGAGGTCGTTCGTCTGGGTCGCCATCCGACCGGAAGACTCGACGGTCTCGGCCGTGGTCTCGAGGACCGCGCGCTGGGTGCGCAGTCCCTCGTCGATGGCATCGGCGGTGTTCTCTATCAGTGCGCGCTGTGCGTCGAAGACGGTGGTGTAGGGTGCGTCGTTCATGATCTGTGGTGTGTGGGTTTCGCTGTTGGTGTCGGCTCGGTGCCCGCTCAGTCCTCGTCGGACTCTTCGCGGGTGCGCTTGACGGGGACGACGACGGCCTGGACGATGTCTCCCTCCGCGATGTCGAGGGCCTCTCGTTCGGCGTCGGGGATGGAGATGCGACCGCCGCTCTGGACGCGCGTCTTGAACGTCGCGGCGCCCATGCCCATCGGACCGAGCGGCGAACCGCCGTCGCCGAGGGACTGCATCATCCGTCGCTGTGCGTCGAGTGTTCGCTCGCCGGCCTCCTGTATGCTCTCGGCGAAGGCCGTCGGGGGCCACGCCGGTTGCCGTTCGTCGTCCGTCATCGTCTCCAATAGGTCGCCGACGGATTTGAACGTTGCGGTCTGTACCATCAGATGGTACAAAATGGTATTCAGTGTAGTTGCACACCGCCTCTAGTCGTGTGCTGGCGATGAGCGCCGCTCGCCGGTATATTCGAAGCGCATTTGAGCGGTGGCCGGCTACGCTGGGAACCAGAACGCATGACCGACCACTCCCGATCCCTGACCGCCGTGACCGCGACGTGGGCCCGACTACCGGGGGAGGCCATGGAGGCGGCCGTCGCCGCCAACTCCGCCGCCCTCGACGCGTTCGTCTCCGCCGCCGGCGGCGGGCAGGACGACACCGCTCCCGACGCGACTCGCGAGGACGGCCGCCGGCCCGGCAGCGTCCCGAGTGTCCTCTTCGAGGACGAGGACTGGGTCGTCGAGCGGTCGGTGAGCGGCGAGACCCCCGCCGTCGGCAACAGCGTCCGCTTCGAGAAGACCATCTCCGAGTCGGACGTCGAACGGTTCGCCGCCGTCGGCGGCGACACCAACCGCCTCCACCTCGACGACGCCTACGCCGAACAGACCCGCTTTCGCGGCCGGATCGTCCACGGAACCCTCGTCTCGGCGCTCGTCAGTGCCGCGCTGGCTCGCCTCCCCGGCGTGACGATCTACCTCTCGCAGGACCTGACCTTCCTCGGTCCCGTCCACATCGGGGCGCGAGTGAGCGCCCGCGTAGAGGTGGTCGAGGACGTCGGCGAGGGGCGGTACCGTCTCGAGACCGTGGTCGAGACGGACGACGAGGTTGTGGTGGATGGCGAGGCGGTCGTCCTCGTCGAGGACGCGCCCGACGTCGAGGCTCCTACTCGGTCCTCGTCTCGACCGCGTCCTTGAGGTTCTCGAGGATCGTCTGCACCTCGCGGCGGTTGTACCGCTCTACCACCGGCTCTGCGAGTCCCTTCAGCGCCGGCACGGGAACGGTGTACTCCGCGGCGTATGTGACCAGCGTGCCGCCGTCTTCGGGCTCGAACTCCTGGCGAATCTGTCCCTCGATGGTGCCGTCGAGCGTCCACAGCATCAGGTTCGGCGGGTCGTACTCCACCGTCTCGACGGTGCCGTGCATCGTCGCGCCGGCCATCGAGTACACGTACTCGACGCGGCGGCCCTTCAGCAACTCCTCGACGTTCTCGACGGCCGACAGCGACGGCGTCACGGCCACCTGGTTCTCGGGGTCGTCCATGAACTCGAAGACCTCCTCCGGCGGTGCGCCGACGTGGATGGTGTCGGAGACCTCGGCCATGCGGACGGGTACCGCACCGATTCGCCTGTACCTTACGGAGCGCGGCGAGCCGCGCCGCGTCTGCGGGCGGCAAAAGAGAACTGCGAGGCGGGGGCGCGACGGGCCTTACGACCGCTCGCCCAGCCTGACGGTGTCGAACTTCTGCCGGGAGGACCCGCCGCCGAGTACGGTTCGACCTCAGCCCAGTCGCAGTGGAACCGCAGATCGATGGTGTGTCGGACCGGACGGGCCGCGTCGTGCGCCATCCGGTGTTGGGCTACCCAGCCCCGTCGCCGTCCTCGTCCTCGTCCGTCTCGAGGTCCGGGGCGTGACGGCGGAACCAGCCCTCGAGTTCCTCGAAGCGGTGGATGGCGCGGTCGGGGTCGCCGACGTTGTGGTGTTCGTCCTGGTAGATGACGAGTTTCGCGGGGACGCCACGCTTGCTGACGCTGACGTACAGCTGTTCGGCCTGCGTCGGCGGGCAGCGCCAGTCCTCTTCGCCGGCGGTCACCAGCAGCGGGGTCTCTATCTCCCCCACGTCGTCGATGGCGGAGATGTCGGCGTACCGCTCCGGTTCCTCCCACGGCAGGCCGAACTCCCACTCGTGCCAGAGGTGGTTGTCGTCCGTCCCGAACGTCGAGC
>CAZEIO010000179.1:0-3982 GCA_964512525.1 uncultured Halobacteriales archaeon | reverse complement strand
GTGGGCACAGACCCGGGCCGAGGTGGCCGTCTCGTTGCAGGTGCCCCCGAGATAGGCCCGGGTGTCGGTTCCGCGGCAGTCGAGGACGGCCGCCGCGCTCTCGGTCACCGGGCCGAGGTCGGGTGTCTTCACCTGCACCACGTCGGCGGCGCCCGCTCGGACGAACGCCTGGACGTCGTCGCGGGTGTCACACCACTCGTCGGCCACGAGGTCCACCGCGACGCCGGCGTCCGTGAGGCCGTCCCGAAGTTCGGCCATCGCCCGGACCTGGTCGGCGCGCCCGCCGGCGTCCATCGGTCCCTCCACCTGCACCGGGTGGGGAGCCGCGGCCGCCCGAAGGTCCCGGAAGAAGTCGACGACCTCGGGGCGGTCGTACGGCGGTCCCCACAGTTCCCCGACCATCCCGTACACGTCGAGGTGGATACGTGGCGCGTACCCCGTCGGCCCCAGTTCGTCGGCGCGGTCCAACAGCCACGCGACGTACTCGACGACGCCCTCGCCCGCCTCGCCCCACTTCTCGCGGCTGTTGAACAGGCCGTGTGGCAGGACGGGGACGCCTTTCAGTAGCATCTTCTCGGCACCGCGGCGTCGCTCGTCGCCGCTCTGCCCGAAGACGGGAACCGCCTCCGTCGCCGGCGTCACGCCGAGGTGGTCGGCGAGCGCCCGGGCCATCGTCGTCTCGCGGGCGGTCGCGGCGGCGTCCACGAGTGCCTGCGAGACGCCGTAGGTGACGGCGGTGTGCAGGTCTCGCTCGGCCGCGACCGTCTCGAGAGCGCCGACCGTGTCCACGAGGTCGCCGGCCGTCCGGCCGACGAGAGCGTCCGCGACCGGTCCCTCGACGACGGCGCGGTGCTCCGCGGCGCGAAAGAGCGGGTCCCGGGAGCCGGCACCGGAGTACTGGACGGCCGCGCAGTCGCCGCGGCCGCGGCGACCGTCCGACAGTTCGACCGTGACCAGCAGTGCCTCGCCCGGTTCGCGAATCCGCTCGTAGCCGGCGGTCGTCGGCCGGCCGCGGTAGCCGAAGCCGTCCGCCTCGGCACCGTCGCGGATGGCCGCCTGGTCGTCGAAGAAGAAGCCGGCGACGCCGGGCGTCGCCCGCACCGCCTCGATGCGGGACATCAGGCGTCACCTCCGCCCGGACGACCGACGAGGCCGCCCTCGCTGACGGCGGCCACGTCGTCGGCGACCATCCGGAAGGAGGGGTCGCGGCCCTCGGTGCGGGCACGCTCGTCGAGGCGAGCACGGTGGGTGCGCTGCACGTCGTCGGGCAGGGCGAGGTTGCCGAACTTCAGCAGTCGGACCCGGCCGTCGTCGTCGCGGGCGGGGAGGACGTCCCCGGCGGCGGCGTCGCTCGGCGGGAACGGCACGTCGAGGGCGCCGGACTCGAACGCGCGGACCGTCCCCCGGGCCACGTCGCCGTCGCCGACCTCCTCGACGTGGTCGAGCAGTGCCCGCACCGACCGCGCTATCAGGTCGCGCTCGCGCTCGACGCCGCCCAGTTCGACGTCCTGGTCGCGGAGCATCTCGATGGACTGCCGGGTGGCCCGCAGTCCGGCGGCGTTCGCCTCTGGTGTCGGGACGCCGCGGGCCTCCTGCGGGGACTTCGTTATCACCTTGTCCGGTTCGGCGACGGCGGCGGTCGTCGAGCCGAGCGAGATGACGCCGTAGGCACGGGCCTCGTCACGGGGGAACCCGCCCATCCACTGGTGGAAGACGGTCGTCACGGTCACGCTGTCCGGGAGGTACTCCTCGCCGAGCGAACGCATTGCCCGGAGTGCGGCCACGTCCTGGACGAGGTTCCCGACCTGCCCGTAGCCGAGCGTGACGCTCCTGACGCCCTGCGTGGCCGCGAGCAGTCCCTCGAGGATGCAGACCGCGATGGCGATGCTCGGCGGGACCAGCGTGCCCGTCAGCGGGCCGAACGGCTCGCGGTTTATGGGTACCCCACGCTCGGTGTAGGCCGCACAGAGCCGGTCCACGTACTGCCAGTATGCGATGGTCTGTTCGAGGTCGTACTTGCTCGTGTACGGCAGGTTGTAGGTGATGGGGCCGCCCTCGAAGGACTGGAAGCCGCCGGCGAGGGTGACGGCGGCCAGCAGGCGGGGGTCGGGCGTGCCGTGGCGCACCTCGACCGGGGTGTCCACGGCCGTCACGAGGTCGCGACACGCCTCGACGCCGTGGTTCACCGCCGGAAAGCCGTTGAGGGCGTCCTCTTCGCCCTCGCGGGAGGCCGCGAGTCCCTCGGCGGCCTCCTCGTAGGCGTTGTCCCGGGTGTAGGAGTCGATGGTCGTCGGCAGGAGGTCGGCCTCGCCGGCGTCCTCGAGGTGGCGGAGGAGTGCCTTCTGGTCCTCGAGGAGGGGGACGCCGCCGCGGGGCTGGACGAGCACGCGGTCCGCGTCCTCGAGGACGGGAACGAACCACTGCTCGCGGTCGAGTGACTCGTGGAAGGCGACGGCGTCGTCGAGGTCAACGTCGTCGCCGGTGGGCCACTCCGCACAGACCGTCTCCGTCTCGCGGGTCAGTCGCTCGTCCGAGAGGCGTTCGTCCCGCACCGGTCGCTCGCCGGGGGCGTCTCGTCGGTCCGGCATCGCCACTACGACCGGACCCGGGCGCGGTCGGCCGTGCGCCGGCGCTCGGCACTCGTCTCGGTCTCGGTCTCGGCCTCGGCCTCCGTCTGTCCGAGGTCGGCCCGCAGTGCCGCGACGACGTCGTCGAAGTCGGCGTCGGCCGGGAAGACGCGGTCGAAGCCGAGACGGCGGAAGCGCCGGCGGACCGTCTCGAACTCCGTCTGGCCGACGGCGAGGTTCCCGCCGACGTAAGTGAGGGGGTCGAGGCCGGCGTCGAACAGTCCCTCGTGGAGTCCCTCGCAGTCCTGTTCGGCGTGGCCGTACAGCGAGGACACCAGGACGACGTCGGCGTCCTCCGCCTCGGCGGCGGCCACGAACTCCTCGCGTGGCGTCTGTGCGCCGAGGTTGGTCACGTCGAAGCCGGCCTCCGTCAGCGCGTGCTCGATGAGCGTGATGCCGACGACGTGTGCGTCCGACCCGACCGTCCCGAGTACGACCGATGCCCGTGTGTCTCGCATCCTACCGGCCGTCTTCACCCGACCGAAATAAATGTAATGGTCTATAATTAAGGTATGTGAACCGATCGCAAGGCTCAGGCTGCGCCCGCCCGTCGCCCGTGCATGGCAGACGTGGATCCCCACGAGGCGATGGAGCGGGCGATAGAACTCGCGGAGGCCGCAGTCGAGGCCGGCGACGAGCCGTTCGGGTCGGTACTCGTCTTCGACGGTACCGTCGTCGCCGAGGAGCGAAACACCGTCGAGACGGACGACGACCGCACGGCCCACCCCGAACTCAAACTGGTGCGGTGGGCGGGACGCAACCTCTCGGCCGCCGAGCGCCAGCGGACGACGATGTACACGAGTACCGAACCCTGCGCGATGTGTTCGGGCGGCATCCGCAACGTCGGTCTCTGCCGGGTGGTGTACTCCACCTCCGCCGAGGTGGTCTCGACCGTCGCCGGGTCCGGCGACGCCGGCCCCCGCTGTGCCGACGTCGTCGGCGAGTCCACGGCGGTCGAGGGACCAGTCCTGCCCGAACGGGGTCGTGCAGTCCACGAGTCCTACTGGTAGTCAGGCGACCGCCCAGAACCGCACGCTCGTCGGCACTCGCCACATGGACTCGGGCCGGTCGCTCTCCTCCCGGTCCCACTGGCCGCTCTCGACCATCGGGTGGCGGTGCTCGATCAGGCGTCGCACCTCGAAGTTCGCCCCCCGCAGCGCGCCGTGCAGGTCCCCGATCGTCCGGTCGAAGACGACCATCTCCGAGTCGTACCCCTCGTCGATGGTGACCTCCCGGCGGCCGGTGTCGAAGTAACTCCGCTCCACGCGTTCGGACTCCCCGTCGAGGACCTCCCCTAGCTGGTGGGGCACGCTCACCACGAACACGCCCCCCGGCCGGAGGACGCGGCGGGCCTC
>CAZEIO010000178.1:0-3998 GCA_964512525.1 uncultured Halobacteriales archaeon | reverse complement strand
CGCGGGTCGTCGGCGTCGGCGGGCGCGGCGACGAGTCGCGTCAGTCCCTCGTCGCCCACCGGCGCGAGGACCGTCTCGTCGTCCAGCCACGACGGCCCGCCGAACAGCGCCACGGTGCGGTCGAGCGAGGCGGTGACCGACCACGTCTCGCCCGTCTCGTCGTCGGCCACGTGGACCTCCGTCGGCTTGTACCAGTTCTCCGGGTCGCCGGCGGCGAAGGCGAGGTGTTCGCCGTCGGGACTCCAGGTGTACCCCGAGGTCCGCAGGTCGGAGTCGGTCACCTTCCGGAGGTCCGACCCGTCCGGCGCTATCGTGTACAGGTCCATCACGCCGGAGTCGTCCGGGCGCTCCGTGCGGGTGGAGCCGAACGCGATGCGGTCGCAGGCTCCCCACGCCGGCTGGAGACCGAACAGCGGCTCCTTGGCGCCGGCGCCGTAGGCGTCGTCGAGTCGTGTCTCCTCGCCCGTCGCCACGTCCACGACGAACAGGTAGGTGGTCACGTCGTCGGTCCAGCCGACGCCGTCGGCCTTGTGCTGGAGACGTTCTATCTCGATGGGACCGTCGTCCCGACGCTCGGCCAGTTCCTCGCGCTGGTCCTCTGTCGGGTCCTTCGCGGCCACGACTGCACGCTCGCCCTCGGGGCCCCAGTCGAACTGCCGGACGCCCTCCTCGCGGTCGGTCACTTGGACGGCGTCGCCCCCGAGTTCCACGTCGAAGTACCACAACTGGGGCTTCGGGCCGTCGTCGCCGCCCGGCGCCTCTCCGTCCTCGCCGTCCTCCGCCTCGTCGTCGGTCGCCTCGCTCTCCGCGTCTTCGGACTCGTCTCGACCCACCTTCATCGCGACGTCCTCGTCACGCACGCCGACGAAGCCGAGTTTCGACCCGTCCGGCGACCACTTCGGCATGCCGGCGTCGGAGGCCCGACTCAGGCGGTGTGGCGGTCGTGACCCGTCAGTCGGGGCCACGAACAGCGAACTCCGTCGTCGGTCCTCATCCGGGTCGGACTCCTGTACGAGGAAGGCCACCCGCTCTCCGTCGGGTGAGACGGCGACCCCCTGTGGCAGGCTGAGGTCGTAGAAGTCCTCGGTTGCCAGTGAACCCATGAATCGCAGGAGCCGTGGCCGGCCCTTAATTCGTTCGGCACCGGTCCACGAATCGACGCGTCGTCGCCGGCCCGCCGGCCGGTTCGGGGGCGTCAGTCCTCGTCGGCGTCGCCGGCCTCGCCCGCCGCCGCCTCGACGTCCGGGACGGCGGCGAAGTCGTCCACAGGGATGACCGAGTAGTCCACGCTCAGCGTGTCCCGCGTGGCGCGAACCTTGCCGACGAACTCGGAGACGGCCTCGAGTTCGCCCTCGAGGATGAACACCTCGAGACAGTGGTGGTCGCCGACGTGACTGTGGACGTTCGAGGCGACGAGTCCCTCGTGGTCGTGACGCAGGCGCATCATCCGCTCCTCGACGGCGCCGTTCTCGTAGTCGAACAGGACCGTGACGACGGCCATCAGTTCGCGGTCCTCGAGCGTGCGGTCCTCGAACTCGCCGAGGAGGTTCCGGGCGGCCTCGCGGACCACCTCACTCCGACCGGTGTAGCCGTGGTCCTCGGCGAACTCGTCGAGTCGGTCGAGCAGTGCGTCCGGCATCGAGACGCTGACGACGGTCATACCCGGAGTACGCCACCGGGGTACAAACCTCTCCCGCCGCCAGATAGGTCTCGTCCGGGTTTGGTCCTCCACGCCGCGTGCGGTCGGGCCGCCGGCGTGTCGGGTCGGCTCTCGCCCGCCCTCAGCGGTGGCGCTCGATGCAGTTCCCCACGCGTTCGAGACCGGTCTCCAGTTCGTCGGTCGGGAGACCGAAGCCGATGCGGAAGCGGTCCGGGAAGCCGAAGACGTCACCGGGCGCGAGGACGACCGACTCCTCCTCGACGACGGCCGTGCAGAACTCGCGAGCGTCGCCGAAGCACTCCGGCACCCGCGGGAAGCCGTTGACGCCGACCGGGTGGTACCAGTCCAGACCGTACTCGGCCACGAACGCTGCGACCATCTCCCGGTTCGTGGCCGCGACGTCGCGGTTCTCCCCGAGTATCGCGGCCTCCCGGTCGGGTTCGAGCGCCTGCTTCGCGACGTGCTGGCCGAATACCGACGGCGAGATCGTGGTGTAGTCCTTCCACTCCCACGCCGCCTCGACCACCGACTCCGGGCCGGCGACCCAGCCGAACCGACAGCCGGCGAGACCGTACCCCTTCGTCACGCTCGTCGTCGAGATGCCGTGAGGACCGAACGAGGCGACGGGGGCAATCGGGTCCGCGGTGACTTTGCGGTACACCTCGTCACAGAGCAGGTAGGCGTCGTGTTCGGCGGCGACGTCGTACACGGCCTCGATGCGGTCGCGGTCGTGATACACGCCGACCGGGTTGTTGGGGTTGTTGACGACGACGAGTTCGGTCTCGGGCCGCATCGCGTCCCGGACCGCGTCGGGGTCGAGGTCCCACGTCGGCGGCTGGAGTTCCACCTCGGTCACGTCGCCGACGGCGTCGGGTACGGCCGACAGCGCCTGGTACGTCGGTGTCACGACGACGGCGTGGTCGTCGCGGTCGAGCTGCGAGAGGAAGACGACGAGGTTTGCCTCCTGCGTGCCGGCGGTGAACACCACTTCGTCGGCCGACCGGTCGTAGCGCTCGGCCACCCGGGCACGCAGGTCGGGGTCGCCGTTCGTCGGGATGACGTACCCCAGTTCGCCCGGGTCGGTGTCGAACCGGTCGGCGGAGAGACTCCGGATGCCGCTCTCGGCCAGCATGATGTCGGCCTCGTGTTCGTGTTCGGCGAACCACCGCTCCAGCTCGAAGGACGCTATCTCCATGCACCAGTGTCGGCGGCACGCATCCTAAAGACGCCGGTGTCGGCAGTCGTCCGGTCGGGTCACTCCCCGTCGGACTCGTGGCCGCCATCGGCGGCCGACCGCGGGCGGTCACCCTCGTCGTCGGGCGAGGGACCGAACCGCCCCCGGTCGCTCCTGTCGGGGTCGCCGCCGGCCGGCCGGTCGGCCCCGTCGGGGACGTCCCCGGAACGGACACCGTCGGGCCCCGTCTCGCGCTCCGTCCCGGTCGGCGCGTCGGTGTCCGTCTCCGGCTCGATGCCCGTCGCCAGTGCCGGCGTCCCGTCGGTACCGCCCTGCTGACGCTGGCGGAGGTTCTGGCGGGTGAACTGCGGACTCGCGCTGATGCTCTTGGGCCCGCGCATGTTGCGGTAGAGCAGGAAGGCGGCGAGGCCCGTCAGGAAGGCTGCGACGCCGGCCGCGATGAAGCTACTGGTCACGTAGAGGATGGTGATGGAGACGCTGCCGAAGGCCACGAGGAGACCGTACACGACCCGACGAGCGAGGGCGTCGAGAACGTCGTCTGGGTCCTCGATGTCGGTCTTTATCTCGAAGTTCCCCCGCTCGAGGCGGTCGAGGGCTCGCTCCAGTTTCGGCGGCGTCCGGACGGCCGACTCGGCGGCCCGCTGGAGTTCGCGACTCCGCTCGCGTATCTCCGTGCGGATGGTCTCCTCGACGTACCCCTGCTCCTGGAGGAACGTGGTCGCCACGTCGATGAAGTCGAAGTCCTCGTCGAGCGTGACGCAGACCCCCTCGACGACGGTCGCGACGCGGAGGACCAGCGCCAGGTCCCGGGGCATCCGCAGGGGGAACTCGTAGATGGTGTTCTCGACCTGATCGACTATCTGCTGGACCCGGTACTGCTCGATGTCCTCGCCGCGGGCGTCCTGGATGGCGAGTTCCATCACCTCGGCCATCAGCCCTCGGTCGGCCTCCGGCGAGAGGGTTCCCATCGCGACCAGCGTGTCGAGGATGGCGTCGATGTCCTGGCTGGCGACCGCCCGGTAGAACTCCACGATGCGGTCCTGGACGTACGGTCCCACCTCGCCGCTCATCCCGAAGTCGTAGAAGACGATCCGGCCGTCGTCGGTGACGGCGAGGTTGCCGGGGTGTGGGTCGGCGTGGAAG
>CAZEIO010000177.1:0-4002 GCA_964512525.1 uncultured Halobacteriales archaeon | reverse complement strand
GCGGTCCCGGGCCGCGGCGGGCAGGAGGTCGCCGGCGTCCCCGTCTACGACACCGTCTCGCGGGCCGCCCGCGAGCACGACGCTGACGCCTCCGTCGTCTTCGTCCCGCCCAGGTTCGCCGCCGACGCCCTCTTCGAGGCACTCGACTCGCCACTCGACCTCGTCGTCGCCATCACGGAGGGCATCCCCGTCCAGGACATGAGTCTCGTCGTCGAGGCCCTCTCTCGCACCGAGACCACCCTCGTCGGGCCGAACTGTCCCGGCGTCATCACGCCCGGCGAGGCGAAACTCGGCATCCTGCCGGGCGAGATATTCGAGGCCGGGTCGGTCGGTCTCGTCTCCCGGTCGGGCACGCTCACCTACCAGATCGTGGACACGCTCACCGACCGCGGACTGGGGCAGACGACCGCCATCGGCATCGGCGGTGACCCGATAATCGGGACGGACTTCGTGGACACGCTCGAACTGTTCGAGGCCGACCCCGACACCGAGGCCGTCGTGATGTGTGGCGAGATCGGCGGGGAGGCCGAGGAGGAGGCCGCCGAGGTCATCGGGGGCGGGATGGACACGCCCGTCGTCGGCTTCGTCGCCGGTCGCACCGCGCCGCCGGGCAAGCGGATGGGCCACGCCGGCGCCATCGTCGGCGAGGCCGGCACCGGCACCGCAGAGTCGAAGATAGCCGCTCTCGGCGAGGCCGGCGTGCCGGTCGGCGAGACGCCCGCCGAGGTCGCCGACCACGTCGAGGACGTCCTGTAGCGGGGCCGTCAGTCGGCGTCGGACGGTTCCCGGGCGCTCTCGCCGTCCCCAGCCTCGACGGTGAACCGGGACAGAGAGTTCTGCAGGGTCTCGGTGCGCGTCGCGAGGTCGGCCACCTCGTCGCCGACGTCCGCGACCGCGGCGCGGCCGGCCGCGACGTCGGCGGTCACGTCCTCGGTCATCGCCGTTGTCCGCTCGGAGATGGTCGCCACCTCGTCGATGGCGCGGACGATGTCCTCGGCGGTGGTCGCCTGCATCCGCGTGGCCTGGGTTATCTGTTCGACGCTCTCGCCGGTGTCCTCGACGATGGCCTCGACGTCGTCCATGGCGGCGACGGCGTCCTCGACGCTCTCGGCACCGCCGGTCGCGGTCTCGCGCGTGGCCGTGATGCGCTCGGTCGTGTCGGCCGTGCGGTCGCGCAGTTCGGACAGCGAGTCCTCGATGCGTTCGGCGGCCTCGGCCGTGTCCGACGCGAGGTTCTTGATCTTGTCCGCGACGATACCGAAGCCCTCGCCGACCTCGCCGGCGTGGGCCGCCTCTATCTGGGCGTTCACCGCGAGCAGGTTGGTCTCGTCGGCGATCTCCCGGATGAGCGCGACGACCTCGTCTATCTCCTCCACCTCCGTCGCGAGGTCCTCGGCCGCGGTCGCGGCCTCGTCGGAACGGTCCTCGACGGCCGCGAGGTCGTCGAGGACGGCCTGGACGGCGACGCGACCCTCGCGGGTGGTCTCCGCCGTCCGGTCGAACCGGTCGGCGAGACGGTCCGCCGACGCGGCCACGTCCTCGATGGTGCCGGAGAGGTTCGCCATCTCCTCGGCGGTCCGCGCGAGGCGGTCGTCCTGTTCGTCCAGTCCCTCCGCGATACGCTGGCTCTTCGTCGCCGCGTCGTCGAGACGGTCGTCGGCCTCGCGGACCCGGTCGGCGACGGTCGTCGCCGTCGCCGTCACCTCGCGGGAGAACGCCCGCGACTCGGTGACGGTGTCGGCGGTCTCCGTGACCGCTTCGTTGAACTCCTCGGCGAGGGCGTCGAACTGGGGGACGCCCGTCTCGGTGTCCATCCGGCGAGTGAGGTCGCCGTCGCCGACCGCCTCGACGACCGCCCCCTGTTCGCGGATGGCCCGGGTTATCCGCCGGTTCAGCGACTCGAGGTCGCCCGAGCGGTCGTCGAGTTCGTCGCGCAACTGCGCCACGTGCCGGGCGAGGCGACCGACCTCGTCCGACCGGGAGACCGACAGTTCGACGTCCTCGCCCTCGGCGACCGCGCCCGCCTGCCGGTCGAGTTCGCGAAGCGGTCGCACTGCCGTCCGGTACACGACAAAGGCGACGAGGAGGAGGACGACCGCGCCGACGACGCTCGCGGCGGCCGCCGCTCGTCGGCTCGCGCCCAGTTGTGTTCCGACGACCGTGCCCCCGCCGACGGTCGCCGCCGCCCCGAGAATCGCGGTGAGCAGGAGTCGGCCCGCGTAACTGGTCCGGGGGTCGAGGAGCGAACCGCTACCCTGGTTCACCGATCCGTCGAGTGCCTGTTGTGGTGGTTGTGCCATCGTTGTCTTGTCCGACCCGCCCTCGCGGGCCACTCGTATCGTGTCCGTCGTCCCGCCGAGGGGTAAATCGTTTGGGCCGTCGTCCGCTCAGAAGAGGTTCCGCAGCGCCGCCAGCAGGCGGCCGAACAGGCCCCGGGACGCGGCGTCGTCGCCCGCCTCCGCGGCCGTCCCCTCGTCCGCCGGGGCGTCCGTCCCCGCCTCCGCTACCGCGTCTGCGTCGTCCGCCGCCGCGTCGGTCGTCTCCCCGTCCGTGACGGACGGTCCGTCGGCGCCGGCGCCGGTCGCCGGCCTCGCGACGGTGCCGGGCGACGCGTCGGTCGCCACGACGTCGCCCGCGAACACGCTCGCGACGTCGCCGCCGACCGCGACGGCGGTAGCGTCGCCGGCCGGCGGGTCGTCCGGGTACTCGACCGTGCCCTCGGACAGGCCCGAGAACAGCGTCGTCGCGCTGAGACCCGGTACGTCGACGGCGTCCGCGTCCAGTCCCGTGTCGGCCGCCGCAGCACCGTCGTCGCCTGCCGGCGAGTCCTCGAACAGCGACTCCGGCGTCTCCTCGTCGAACGTCTCGAAGACGCCGTCCGGGTCGCCGTCGCCGTCGAACACCTGCACGTCCTCGCCGAGCCACTGGAAGCCGCCGGTGTCGGTCTCGGCGGGGTCGAGGACCGTCGGCTGGGTGTGGGCGGTGCCCATTCCCAGGTCCGCGTCCGCGTCCGCTTCGACGCCGGCGTCCACGCCCGCGTCGAGGTCCACGTCGATTTCCGTGGTGTCGGAGTCCACGTCCACGGTCTCGAGGTCGCCGAACAGCGTCTCCACCTCGGCGGCCGTCTCCTCGGGATCGGGGTCCGCGAGGCGGTCCCAGTCGTCGGCGGTCGGGTCCTCGGGCGCGGGGTCGGAGTCGGGGTCTGGCGTGGCGTCCACGTCACCGAGGTCGTCGAACAGCCCCGAGACGGCGTCGTCCACCTCGTCGTCGGTCGCGCCCACGCCGACGGCCGAGTCGTCGTCGCCCGTCTCCACCTCCGTCTCTGCCTCCACTGCCGCGACGACCGCATCGGGGTCGTCGCTCTCGACCTCGAAGACGGCCTCGGGATCGCTCGCCTCTCCGGCCGGAGTGTCGAGGTCGAGCGACAGCTCGGCGTCGTCGCTCGAGTCGTCCGCCGACTCGTGGTCCTCGGTCTCCGCCGGGCCGTCGCCGCCGGAACTCATGTTACGTACTGACAACTCCACGCGTTTTATCGTTGCGGCTGTGGCCGCCGGAGCGGTCGTCGCTCGCGGGGAGCCGGCGGGTTCGGTGCGACAGACTCAAGTGTATGAAAATGGCGGCTGACGGGCGCACGCGCCGGTTCCCGACCGCGCTACCCAAAGGCACATTTACTACCGTCCCCTTAGCGTTGCTAAGGTATGTCACGGAGTCCCTCGCTCCCGGACCGCCCGCGCCTCGAACTCGATCCGGACATGACCGAGGCCGAGCGGCTGGCCGCCCTCGAGGACCACTACGGGGATATTCTCGACGTGCACCGCGAACTCACGGAACAGCTCGACGCCGCCGACGCCCGGCGGCGCCAGCTGAAGAAGGAGGTGGACCGCATCGAGCGGGAGAACGAGACGCTGAAGTCCTCCTCGCTGTACGTCGCGACGGTCGAGGAGATAGACGACGACGACGGCGAGGCCGTCGTCAAGCAACACGGCAACAACCAGGAGGTGC
>CAZEIO010000176.1:0-4007 GCA_964512525.1 uncultured Halobacteriales archaeon | reverse complement strand
GACGATGGTCCACGTCACCCACAACCAGGAGGAGGCGATGACGATGGGCGACCGCGTCGCGGTCATGGACGGCGGGCAGATCCAGCAGTTCGCACCCCCGAAGGAGACGTACAACCGCCCGGCCAACCGCTTCGTCGCGGAGTTCATCGGCTCCCCGAGCATGAACCTGTTCGAGGGGAGCGTCTCCGACGGCATCTTCGCCTCCGACGAGGGGGATATCTCGGTGGCCCTCCCGCCCGACCTGTCGGGGCCGGCCCGCGACCGGGTCACCATGGGCGTCCGGCCGGAGGACGTCAACCTGGTGGACTCGCCGGGCGACCACACGTTCACCGGCGAGGTCGGAGTCGTGGAACTGCTCGGGAACGTCCAAGTCGTCCACTTCGACGTGGACGACCGGGAGTTCCTCGCCGAGGTCCACCCGGACGTCGAGATAGCGGCCGGCGAGACCCACCACGCACGGCTCGCACCGGAGAAGCTCCACCTGTTCGACGGCGTCGGCCCGCGGGCCGAGCGGGTCGTCCCCGAGGGCGAGACGGTGGAGGCCGACGACTGACTGCCGCCGGATCGTCCAGAACGGTCTTTGCGCCTCGCCCCGAGTCGCCCGGACATGGTCCACTCGACGTGGGGCGACTGGTTCGTGAGCAGGGAGGTCGAGGCGGTCGAGCCGTCGGGCGTGTCGGTCTGGTACCTCGGCTGTAACGGCTTCGTCGTCCGGTCGGCCGAGACGACGCTGTACGTTGACCCGTACTTCGGAGACGGCGACCCGCCGAACGTCGTCAGGATGATCCCGGTTCCCATCGACCCGGCCGACGCTACCCTGTGTGACGCGGTGCTGGTGACGCACGAGCACATCGACCACGTTCACCCGCCCTCCTACGGTCCGCTCGTGACGGACCTGGGCGCGTCGATCCACGCCCCCAGTGCGGCCTACACCGACCCCGACTACGATGGGGACCTCCGGGCGCCCGAGGACCGCCGGCACACGGTGTCGGTCGGCGACAGCTTCGAGGTGGGCGACTTCGACGTCCACGTCCGCGGCGCGAACGACCCCGACGCCATCGAACCCGCGACCTACGTGATCGAACACGACGCTGGCGTCGTCCTCCACGCCGGTGACAGCCGCCCGGCCGCCGCCTTCGAGGAAATCGGGCGGGAGTTCGACATCGACCTCGGAATCCTCGCCGTCGGGTCGATGGGCCACATCCACTACCCCGAGGACGGCGAGACCCGCCGCACGGAGTGGTACATGAACGAGAACCAGGTGGTCGAGGCCGCGAACGCCCTCCGTCTCGACCGACTCCTGCCCTCGCACTTCGACGTCTGGCGCGGGATGAACGCCGACCCGAAGAGCCTCGACGAACACGCCGCGGCCCACGAGTACCCCCACGTCGTCGAGACGCCGACGGTGGGCGACCGGTTCGACCTCGACAGGCCGGGCGCGGTGCTGCCCGAGACGCTGCGCTGAACCGGCGCGGTCGGTACGAGCGGGCCCGACCCGTTTTATTGTGGCCCGGGGTCTCGGTGCGTCCATGGCAGACGTGACGTACGACTACGGCGACGAGACGGTGGTGATCACCGGGGCGAGTTCGGGGATCGGACGGGCAACGGCGCTGCGCTTCGGCGAGGCCGGCGCCACGGTGATAAACGCCGACGTCCGCGAGGCGCCCAAGGACCGGGATGCGGAGGTCCCGACCCACGTCGCGATCGACGAGGCCGGCGGCACGGCGGCGTACGTCCCGACGGACGTGACCGACCCCGATGAGGTGCGGGCGGTCGTCGAGGCGGCCCGCGAGTACGGCGGCGTGGACGTGATGGTAAACAACGCGGCGACCCACCTCGCCCGGCCGTTCACGGAGATAACGCCCGCCGAACTGGACGACGTGCTCTCGGTCAACGTCCGTGGGACGTTCGTCGGCACGCAGGCCGCCGCCAGGGACATGCGGGAACGCGACGACCCGGGCGTGATCCTGAACACCGCGTCGATCAGTTCGAACCACGCCCAGCACGGGCAGGTGGCCTACGACACCTCGAAGGGCGCGGTGCGAATGATCACCCGCGGCGCGGCGCTCGAACTCGGCGCGGAGGGTATCAGGGTCAACGCCGTCGCGCCCGGGCAGATCGCCACGGAGTTCTTCGAGGGGTGGTCCGAGCAGGCCGTCGACATGGTCGACGCCGACGAGTTGCTGAAGCCCGTTCCGCTGGACCGGGCCGGCTTTCCCGAGGACGTCGCCGGTGCCTTCCTCTACCTCGCGAGCGACGACGCGAGCTACGTCACCGGGGAGCTACTGCACGTCGACGGCGGCTGGCAGGTGGGGTAGGGTAGTCCCACCGGCCGACCGGCGAGACCCCGCTCACCACGAGGTGATCGTCACGTCCCGGAGCGGCTCCGCGAGCGGGAAGGTGACCTGGCCGCCGGTGTAGTGCGAGACGTAGAAGCCCGCGATGACCTCGAGCGAGCGAGTGGCCTCGACGCCGGTGGAGTGGTTCTCGGCGGTCCCGTCGAGGAGTCCGACGAGGTGTCTCGCGGCATTCGGAAACGCCTCGACGTAGTCCTCCGTCCAGGTCCAGGGCTCGTCGACGCCCGGCACGGGCCGCTCGACGTGGTCGCCGTCAACCAGTTCCCAGTAGCGCCACTCGCCGTCGTCGTTGTTCAGGGAGAGCCGTCCCCCGGTACCGAGGAAGTCGAGCGACATCGAGGACATATCGCGGGGGACGGTGCAGTCGACGGTGACGAAGACGTCGTCCTCCATGACGACGAACCCGCCGCCGCCGGCGTCGTCCACGCGGCGGTCGGCCTCGAGGGCGTCCACGGCCTCGTTCTCGCCGGTGACGTAGCCGCTCGCCCGCCGGGCCCGCGAGTCGAGCAGGTACACGAGCGTGTCCAGCAGGTGCGTGGAGTTGCGCATCAGTTCCATCCGGAACCGCGTCGAGACCGACCGGACGTCGCCGAGCAGGTCGTCCTCGACGAGCGCCGTGCGGAGTCGCTGGAGTTTCTCTGTGAACCGGAACGAGTGGTTGACCACGAGTTCGACGTCGGCCGCGTCGCAGGCCGCGACCATCGCCTCGGCGTCGGTCACGCTCGAGGCGATGGGCTTCTCACACCAGACCGCGCCGGGGTCGCCGACCTCGACGCAGTCGAGAACGTGGTCGTGGTGCAACAGCGTCGGGGTCGTCACCGAGACGACATCGAGGGCCTCCTCCCGGAGCATCTCGCGGTGGTCGGTGTACCGGTCGTCGGGTGGTATTTCCCACACGTCGCCGAAGCGGTCGAGTTGCTCCTCGTCGACGTCGGCGGCAGCGACGAGCTCGATCCCTTCAGCGGCCTCGTAGCCGCCGGCGTGGCCCGCCCTGACTTTCTCCTCGCCGATCTGGTCGGCGTCGTGCAGACCGAGGATGCCCATCCCTGCGACGCCGCCCGTGCCGATGACGCCAGCGGTGTAGGTCATCGACGCTACTCGTAGACGCGCCTGCCGGTCTGGTTGGCCTCGACGTACTCCCAGTCGTACTCCACGCCCAGACCGGGCCCGTCCGGGACCGGGACGGTCCCGTCGTCGTCGACGACGTCCATCGTGTCCGAGTACTCGCCCTCGTACACGGGCGGGACGGTGTTCTGGCAGTGGGGGTGGACCAGCGCCATCTCGTAGTAGTTGGCGTTGCGCGCGGCGGCGATACAGTGGCGCTGTGCGGGCCCGGGGGCGTGGACCTCCACGTCCAGGCCGAAGCCCTCGGCGACGCGGGCGACCTTCATCGCGCCGGTGATCCCGGCGTCGTACTCCGGGTCGGCCCGCACGAAGTCGGTCGCCTCGTTCGCGATGAAGTCCGTGTGCGGCTCCAGCCCGCGGACGTGTTCGGTCTGCAACAGCGGCGTGTCGATCTGCTGGCGGAGTTTCCGGTGGGCGTGTTGGGAGGTTCCGCCGTCGCGGTAGGGGTCCTCGTACCAGAAGAACCCCTGCTCGTCGCAGGCCCGCCCCAGCCGGAGCGCGTCTCCGAACGTCTCCAGTTCGCAG
>CAZEIO010000175.1:0-4032 GCA_964512525.1 uncultured Halobacteriales archaeon | reverse complement strand
GTCTCGCGACGAACGGAGTGCGGAGCGAGACGTGGGACCGCCCGGAGTTCGAACCACGCGGTCACGCTCCCGGCGGTCGCGTGCCCTCTCGTTCGAATCCGGGAGTCGCTTTAGCCACGACTCACGAGATTGTTCGTCGTGGCTGCAGTGGGACCGCCCGGATTCGAACCGGGGTCACGGGCACCCAAGGCCCGGAGTATACCGCTAACCCACGGTCCCGCAACTGGAGATAGCGCGGAGACGGGCCTAAGGGTTGCGTCTCGCAGTAGTCCCGCACGCCGGACGGCCACGACCCATCGCTGCCGTCCAGAATCCCCGTTCCTGTCCGGCCAGGAGTCCCCACGGGCGGGACCGAAAGGGGCCGGCGGGTCGGCGAACCCGGCCGAAGTAAGCACCGCAACGCAGTGAGGAGCGCAGCGAGGCCCGGGAGTCGAGCCGCTGGGGGCTTTCTGGTCGTTCACCGCGGGTGCAATCCCGTCGCCGACGAACATCTGAACCCATCCAGATCGGTCTCAGACGCCCCAGATAGTCGCCACACCGATCGTCGTCACGACCGCCAGAAGCGCCTGGAGTGGCCCGCCGACGCGGACGTAGTCCGTGAAGCGGTAGCCGCCGGGGCCGTACACGAACAGGTTGGTCTGGTAGCCGATGGGCGTCATGAAGGCCGTCGAGGCGGCGAAGGCCACGGCGAAGACAAAGGCCCGCGGCGAGGAGCCAAGAGTCGTCGCCGCCCGCAGGGCCACCGGAATCATCAGGACGACGGCGGCGTTGTTGCTGACGACGTTCGTCAGGAGAGCGGTCACGACGTAAAAGAGGCCGAGGACGACGATCGGCGGCACGAACGCCGCGACCCCGACGAGGCCGTCGGCGATCAGCGTCGCCCCGCCGGTGTGGTCCATCGCCAGTCCCAGCGGGATCACCCCCGCCAGCAGGAAGACGACGTCCCACTGGACCGCCTCGTACACCTCCGGCGGGCGGAGACAGCCGGTGACGACCATCGCCAGCGCCCCGGCAAGCGCCGCCGTCAGGATGGAGAGGACGTTCAGGCCGGCGAGTGCGACCACGGCGACGACGATACCGATGGCGATCGGCGTCTTCGAGCGCCGGTAGTCGGGCCGCTCCAGTTCGCCCGCGACGATGAACTGCCGCGAGCGGTCCAGTTCGGCGATGCTGTCGGCCGAGGCCTCCACCAGCAGCGTGTCGCCCACCCGCAGCGGCAGGCTGTCCATCCGCTTGCGGATCAGGTCGCCGCCGCGGCGGATGGCGAGTACCGTCGCGTCGTACCGCTGGCGAAAGCGGGCGGAGGCCAGGGTCTCGCCCGCCACCTCCGACCCCGGCGCGACGACCATCTCGACCAGGTTGCGCGCGCTCTCGGCCTGTTCGAGGTCGGCGTCGGCCACGGTGTGCGTCGAGAGGTCCAGCCCGTCCACCTCGAGCAGTTCCACCAGCGTCTCGCGGTCGGTCCGCATGGCGAAGACGTCGCCAGCCCGGATGGTCTTCGGCCCGAGTGGCTCGAGGAAGGCCCGCTCCCCGCGGATCAGCTGGACGACGTCCACGTCGAACTGGCCGTCCCGGAAGCCCTCCCGGACGGTCTGGCCGACCAGCGGCGAGTCCTCGCGGACGACGACCTCGGTGAGGTAGTCCGCGATGCGGTACTCGGCGGTGAGGTCAGACCGTGCGGGCACCCGCGCCGGCGTGAGCCACCGCCCCACCGTCAGGAGGTACGCGCTCCCGACGACCAGTAGCACCGTCCCCATGAGCGTGAACTCGAACATGCCGAGCGGCGCGAAGGGGACGCCCGTCGCCGCCCCCACCTGCACCGCCACCTCGCTGGCGAGGATGTTCGTCGAGGTGCCGATGAGGGTGAGCGTCCCGCCGACCATCGAGGCGTACGACAGCGGCAACAGCAGTTTCGACGGCGACGTGTTCGTCTCGTGGGCGAGGTCGGTCACCATCGGCAGGAGGATGGCGACTGCGGCGGTGTTGTTGATGAACCCCGACAGCGGCCCCACGAGGCCGATAGTCGCGCCGAGTTGCCGCGTCTCGTCGTCGCCGGTAAAGCGCGCGACGAGGGTCCCGAGTCGCTGGACGATGCCCGTCCGCTGGACCCCCTCGCTGAGGACGAACATCGCCAGCACCGTCACCGTCGCGGCGTTCGCGAACCCGGAGATGCCCGCCGGCACCGGCCCGAAGTCCTCGGGCAGGACGTCGAGGGGGCCGGCGACGAGACCGGCGTCGGCCGCGACGGCCGACAGTGGCTCGACCAGCAACAGCACCACCATCACCCCGATGGCCGTGATGTCCGGTGGCGTCACCTCCGTCGCGAAGGCGACGAGTGCCGCCACGACGAGACCGAACACGAGCGCGATCTCCGGGGTGACGGTGACCACACCCACCGTCCACGGAGCGGCGGTAAATATCCGACCCCTTCCCAGTTGCCGACCGCCGGGACCCGACCAGTTACGTTCCCCCGGCCCGCAGTCCGTGCCGATGCGAGCAGCCGTCCTCCGGGAGTACGGCGAGGGGCCGTCGATCGAGACCGTCGAGCGACCCGCGGTCGGCGCCGAGGACGCCCTCGTCGCCGTCGAGGCCTGTGGCATCTGTCGCTCGGACTGGCACGCCTGGCAGGGCCACGGCGACTGGGCCGACGACCAGGTCGAACCCGGACAGGTACTCGGCCACGAACCCGCCGGCCGCGTCGTCGAGGTGGGCGAGGCCGTCGAGGAACTGGCAGCGGGCGACCGCGTCGCCGTCCCCTTCTGTCTCGGCGACGGCACCTGTCGCTACTGCCGGGCGGGCCACGGCAACGTCTGCGAGAACGGGCTCGCGCTGGGCTTCGAGCGCGAGGCCGGCGGCGCCTTCGCGGAGTACGTCCGCCTCCCGTGGGCCGACTACAACGCCGTTCGCCTGCCCGATACCGTCGCGTACCGCGAGGCGGCCGCGCTCGGCTGCCGGTTCATGACCGCCTTCCACGGCGTCGCCCACCGCGCCGACCCCGACCCCGGCTCGTGGGCGGTGGTCGTCGGCTGTGGCGGCGTCGGTCTCTCGGCGGTGGACGTCGCGACCGCCGTCGGCGCCCGCGTCGTCGCCGTGGACGTCGAGCCAGAGAAGCTACGGCGGGCGACCGACCTCGGTGCCGAGGCGACGGTGGACGCGACAGAGGAGTCGGTGCCCGAGGCCGTCCGGGCGCTCACCGACGGCGGCGCGTCGGTGTCGGTGGACGCCGTCGGCCGCGCCGAGACGTGTCGCGACGCCGTGGACTCCCTGCGGCCCACCGGCACCCACCTCCAGCTGGGGCTGACGACCGACGCCGAGCGCGGCGAGATACCGCTCCCGACCGACCGGATGACGATGAACGCGATGACGGTCGTCGGGTCGCGGGGGATGCCGCCCTCGCGGGCGGACGAACTCGTCGGTCTCGTCGAGTCCGGCGCCGTGAGTCCGGGGTCGCTCGTCGGCCGCGAGGTGGCCCTCGAGAACGTCCCCGGCCGGCTGGCGGCGATGACCGACTACGACACCGACGCCGTCGAGGTCGTCACCGAATTCTGATTGGGGCGGGCGCCGTCCGCCACACAGTCGGGCACCTACAGTTCCTCGTCGGCGAGTTCGAGGTCGGCCACCACGTCGAACGGGTGGTGTCCGTCCCGGATACCCTCGAGGATGTGGAAGGCGTCCTCGGGCGAGAGGAACTGCTCGCAGACCACCCGCCCGAGGTCGGTCGGCGAGAGACCGTCCACGAACTCGTAGTCGATGAGTTTCGCCAGCGCCCGCTTCGTCGGCACGTCGCCGACCATCTCCTCGCCGATGGCCTGCACCGCCGACCCGCCGACGACGACGTTCGCGAGCGTCTCCTCGACGGCCGCGGGACCGTCGTACCGCGTGACGACCGGTTCCATCTCACCCTTCAGGAGCTTGAACGCCACCTCCTCCTCGGTCGCCTCCTGGCCGCCGTGGTAGCGCCGTCCCGGTTCGACGAGGGCGTACACGACGCCGCGGTCGTGGTAGTCCGGCCGGCCGGCCCGACCGAGCATC
>CAZEIO010000174.1:0-4032 GCA_964512525.1 uncultured Halobacteriales archaeon | reverse complement strand
GACCTCGCGGATGCCGCCGTACAGTCGCCGGAGTGCGTCGGGATTCGGTCGCTCGCCGTCGCCGCCGAACGCGAGGATGTCGGCCTGTCGGCCGAGGCGGAAGTGACGGATACCGCGCTCGTACAGCGCCTCGACCTCGCGGACGACCGACTCGGCCGTGCGGAAGGCGGGGTTGCCGTACAGCGGCTCGGTGCAGAACGAGCAGCGGTAGGCACAGCCACGCGAGGTCTCCAGTTCCGCTATCAGGTAGTCCGGGTGGTTGGGGTGCTGCTCGACGACGAACGCGCCCTGTCGTGCCCACCGGGCGACCTCCTCGTTGTCGCGCATCCGGTCGCCGAAGCCCTCCAGTCCGTTCTGGACGAGGTCGTGGGCGGCCGCCTCGATGCCGCCGGCGTTCTCCTCGCCGACGCCGAAGCGGACCGGTCCGCCCAGCAGTGTCGTGCCCTCTGCGACCCACGCGAGCTCGCGCACCTCCTCCGGTTCCGCGGGCGTCCCGCCGACGTACTTCCCGGGCACCGTCATCCCGCCGACGTACACCAGCAGGTCGGCGTCGGCGACGTCCCGCCACCGGGAGCGCTCGTCGCGGAGGTCGTCGATGGCGTGGTACGTTATCGCCGACTCGGGCACACCGGCGTCCACCAGCGCACCGGCGACGTACCGGGGGTACGTCGAGACGTACGGCGGCACGCCGAAGTGAGCCGGTTCGTCGACGTAGCCGTCAACGACGGTCACCGAGAGGTCCGCCGGGTCCATACCCGGACTGTGACGCCCACGCACAAAACCCGATCGCTCGCGCGAGCGCTCAGACGAAGACGTAGCCCTCGAGCGGGTCGTAGCGGGACTCGTCGGGCGCGAACCCACGGGACATCGCCCCTGCCGCAGCCACCGCCGCGACCAGACTGTCGAGGGCGTCACCGCCGGCGTCGTCGAGCGCCGCCGACCGTCCACTCTCGTCCACGACGACTCGCGGAGTCCCCGGGTCGGCGGCGGCCCCGGCCGCCGCTTCGGAGGTCTGGAGTCCCGAGAGGATGCGCTCGCGGGCGGTCCGGGCCGCCTCCGTGTCGTCCTTGTATCGCTCCGCCGGCAGTCCGAGGCGGCGGAGCGTCCCCGCCGGATAGGCCTCGACGGCCGTCGGCCGGTCGCGTCTGTCGGCGACCATCGGCGCCACGGCGACGCCGCGGTCGAGGAGCGGTCCGAGTACCGCCGTCTGGCCGTGGTAGGCCTGCCGGACTGTGAAGAAGTGGTACGGTGACTTCGCGCCGACGGGGTCGTCGGTGACCCGGCGGAGGTAGGTCCGCTCGCCGTCGGTTCGCGCCCGTGTGGCCGCCTTACACCGCGTCGCGAACTCGTCGGCGTCGGTGAACTCGCGACCGACCCACGCGACCGTCTCGCGCCACGTCGCCGGTCCACCGAGTTCGGCGACGACGGGCCGTGGCAGGCCGAAGGGGAAGTCGAAGCCGACCACCGCGGCGTCGCGAACGTGGTCAACCAGTCCGGCGAGGACCGCCTCGCGACCGCTCGCGCCGAGGGCGTCCTCCGCCGACCGAAGGCGCTCGACGACGAGGGTGTCACCGTCGGCCGCGAGTGACGCCGTCGTGATCCAGACGTCGTCGCCCGGACGGGCCGCGCCGCTGAAGTCCACGCCGAGGACCGTCTGGTCGGGCACGGTCGATCCCGGGGACCCGAGGGACAAGTGACGTTCGCTCCGCGGGGTTCTTTAGTCGGGCTGTACTACGACGAGACATGCCCAAGACCGAGGAGATACGCTGTGACAACCCCGACTGCGAACTGGACATGTTCGAGAACCACTACACCTACGACGTCCCCGACGACCTCGGCGTCGAGGACCTGTCCTGTCCGTACTGTGGCCAGACGGACACGCTCGAACTGATCGTCCTATGAGCGACCGGATCGGCGGTATCGGCGACATCGGCGCGTCCGTGCAGAACGCCCTCCTCGAACGGGCGGGCCGCGTCGCCGGTCGTGTACAGGAGCGACGGGGACTCGCCTCGGACCTCCTGGAGAGCGACGACGAGTACCTCGTCGTCTTCGACGCACCGGGGGCCGTCAGCACCGACGTCCAGGTGCGCTACGTCGAGGGCAGCGTCGAGGTGCGCATCGACCGCTTCCGCGACTACCGCGAGGGGTTCGAGATGCGCTTTCCCGGCCGCGGCCTCTCGCTCGAGGGCACGGTCGACCTGCCGGCCGACGCCGTCGTGGACCCCGACGCCGCGACCGCGACGCTCACCGACCACGGCACCCTCGAGGTGCGCCTCCCGAAGGACCCCGACGCCGTCCCCGTCGAGAGCGACCAGCCGCGAGCGGCCGACCGCGACGACGATCCGATAGGCGTGGACGTGGGCGGCGGCGAGAGTGCGAGCGACGGTGACGACACAGATGCGGCGGCCGACGCCGACGCCGACGAAGACGCGGACAACGCGGACGGGGAAGGCGAGGAGACGGCGACGGACGCCGACACGGGCGACGACACGGACGCAGACGGAGACGACGAGTAACGATCCGGCGGCTCATCCCCCCTCCTCGACCACCATCCCCTCGCGCACGACGACGGTCTCGTCGCCGTCGAACCGCGCGGGGTCGTAGGCCGCGACCGGTGCGGCCACTCCCGTCGAAATCGCACGAGCGACGGCCTCGCCGGTCGCCGGCGACCGCATGAAGCCACTGCCCTGCCAGCCGGTCGCGACGTACGTGCCGGGCGCGACGCGGCCGAGCAACGGGTCGCGGTCGGGCGTCGCCGTGCAGAGACCCGCCCACGCCCGCAGTGAGGCGACGTCGGCCCGCAGTCGATTCCCGACGCGGGCCGCGAGGTCGGCGGGGAACGCCGGGTCGGCGTCGGCGTCGTACTCGTCGGGGTCGGCCGCCCGCTCCTCGGTGCCGTCCCCGGCGAGGACGCCCGCCGGGTGCGGACGGCAGTAGAAGCCGTCGGTGGCGTCGTACACCATCGGCCCGTCGTACGACCGGTCTTCCGTGGCCGCCGCGTCGGCCGCGAACCGTTCCGACTCCCCGCCGTCCCCGCCAGGGTGGTCGTCGAGTCGGCCGACGAGCGCCTGCACCCGGTAGGGGACGACCGGCACGCTGACGCCTGCCTCCGCGAGCACCCGTCCGGCGTGTGCTCCGGCGGCGACGAGGACCGCGTCGGGAGACAGCGGGAGCGATTCGTGCGAGTCGTCGGCCGCCGGCCGGGGACGGAGCGTCGGCCCGTGTGCGGCGGGGTGTCCGGTCTCTGACCCGTCCGGAGCGTCGAGCGTCACCGGCGTCTCCTCGTGGACGGTCACCCCCGCGGCACGAGCACGGTCGGCGACGACCCGCACGTAGGCGGCCGGGTCCACGCGGCAGGCGTCCCGGGCGACGGCCGCGACGGCCACGTCGTCGGCCCGGACGGCCGGGAACTCGCGCTCGACGGCGGCGGCGTCGAGGCGTTCGACCCGCCGACCGTGCTCCCGCATCCGGGGCACCTGCTCGCGGATGGCGTCGGCGCGACGGTCGTCGCCCTCCCGGGCCAGCCAGAGGTACGGACAGTCCCGCAGACCGAGGTCGGCGCCGTCGTCGGCCAGCGACCGGAATCGCTCGAGTGCCCGGGCCGCGAGACGGGCGTCGGCAGGGCCGGCGTGGGCGTCGTAACAGAGGCCGGCGGCGCGACCGGAGGCACCGGTCCCGTCACCGACGCGTCCCCGGTCGAAGACGGTCACGTCGGCGCCGGCCCGCGCGAGGTCGAGGGCCGCCGTCAGGCCGACCGCACCGGCACCGACGACGGCCACGCGCTCCGGCGGCGAGTTCGCCTGCCGGTCTTCCCCGTTCACGGTCACACGTGGTCACGCGGCCAGAGGTCCGCCGTCGGGCGGTCGGCCAGCCAGTCCACGAGTGCGGCGAGTTCCTCGCGGGCGGCCGTGAACAGTTCGTCGCCGGCCGCCGGCGAGGCGTCCGTCGGGCGACCGACGGCGCCGCTCTCGCTGAAATCGAGCGTGTCGAAGCCGACGTTCGCGCCGTGGACGTCCTTGCCCCACCCCTCGC
>CAZEIO010000173.1:0-4055 GCA_964512525.1 uncultured Halobacteriales archaeon | reverse complement strand
GGGATCGACGAGGAGTTCGAGCGCATCTTCGCCCGGCTCTCGAACGGCACCGGCACGCTGCACCTCGAGAACGAGGAGGACCCCTTCGACGGCGGGCTGACGATGCGTGCCCAGCCGCGTGACAAGCCCATCCAGCGGCTGGAGGCGATGAGCGGCGGCGAGAAGTCACTGACCGCGCTCGCGTTCATCTTCGCCATCCAGCGGTACGAGCCGGCGCCGTTCTACGCGCTGGACGAGGTGGACGCCTTCCTCGACGCTCGGAGCGGGCCATCGGCGTGACGATGGACGGCACGAACGTCTCGGCAGTCACCGGCATCAAGCTCGGCGACGCGCCGGACGACGCCGACGACGAGGAGGTGCCGGCGGATGACTGAGCCGCCCTCGGTGGCCGACCCCGGCGGCGGGCCGGGCGACACGGAAGCCGAGGACGACGAGGTCGAACCCGTCGAGGTGCTGGTCGATCTCGCCCGGGAGGGCGAGATAGACCCGTGGGACATCGACATCGTGGCGGTGACGGACAAGTTCCTTGCCCGCCTCGACCGTGCGGACCTCCGGACCTCCGGCCGGGCGCTGTTCTACGCCTCGGTGCTCCTCCGGATGAAGGGCGACGCCCTCCTCTCGGACGACGACCCCGAGGACGACCCCGAGGACGCGGCGCCGGAGCCGTGGGAGGTGGACCTCGGCCGCGAACCCGGCGGCGGACTGGGGATGGCCCCGGACGCCGGCGGCGACGGTGACGCGCCGGCCTTCGACCCCGTCGAGGGGCTGGAAGCAGAGATGGAGCGCCGCCTCGACCGCAAGCGCGCCCGCGGCACGCCGGAGACGCTCGACGAACTCGTCCACGAACTGCGCGAGGCCGAGCGGACCACGTACAAGGAGTCACGCGAGTACGACACCGACGCCGCCGACTACCGACGCGGGACGCAGACGCTCGACTACCGCGTGGACGACGCCGGTCGGGCGGCGGGCGAACCCGACGAGGAGGCCGTCACCGGCACCGCACACGGAGAGGACATCGAGGCCTCGGTCGAGGACGTCCGCTCGGCACTCGAAGAGCGGTACGCGACGGGCCGGGACGAGGTGCTGTTCACGGAGATACGCGACGTCGCCGGGGGTCGCGTCGAGACGTACCTCGGCCTGCTCTTCCTGGCCCACCGGGGTGGGGCGGTCCTCGCACAGGACGACCTGTTCGGCGACCTCTGGATTCGGGCCGTCGAGAAGTGACCCAGAGGTGTCTCGGGAGTCTGCAGCGACAGTGAGAGTGTCCGTCCGACGCCCGAGAGGATCTCTCTCAGTCGCCGGGCGGGGTGCGGTCGTTCACGCCGTGCGCACTCGGGGGGTTCGGCCGATTGGTCCCCGAGTCGTAAACGGTCCTGAGCACCCGCCGGAGCACCAGTCCGACGAGTACGGACCCCACGGCGACACCACCACCGATGCCCATGAGCCACGTAAGGTCGGGCATGCACGTCGCTTTACGGCCAGAAGATTGAAATAATCTTCGGGGCGCGAAGGATTGAACACCCCGACGGGCGAGGGAGGGACATGACCGGGGACGGAGACGCCGGACGGGTCCGGGCACTGCTCGTGGACGCCTTCACCGAGGAACCGACGACCGGCAACGGCGCGGGGGTGGTGCCCGACGCGTCGGGACTGGCGCCCGACCAGATGCGGCGGATCGCGGCCGAACTGGCCCAGAGCGAGACGGCGTTCGTCCTGCCGTCGGGCAGCGCCGACCGGCGGGTCCGGTACTTCACGCCGACCCAGGAGGTGGACCTCTGCGGTCACGCGACCGTCGCGACGCACGCCCACCTCTGGGAGGACGGCGTCATCGGGGCCGGGACGCACAGTCTCGAGACGGCCGTCGGCGTCCTCGAGATAGAGGTCACCGAGGACGGCACGGTGTGGATGACCCAGGACGCCCCCGAGGTTCACGAGGTCGGCCTCGACTACGCCGAGGTCGGCGCGGCACTCGGCGTGGACCCGGCGACGCTGCGGGACGTGGGCGCGGACCTGCCACTGGCGGTCGCCTCGACGGGCCTGCCATTCCTCGTGGTACCGGCGAACTTCCTCGACGCGGTGGGAAGCGCCGACCCCGACATGGACGCCGTCGAGACACTGTGTGACCGGGTCGATGCCACGGGCATCTACCTGTTCACCTTCGACGCCCTCGCGGCCGAATCGACGCTGCACGGGCGGATGTTCGCGCCGGGGGCGGGCGTCCCGGAGGACCCCGTGACGGGGACGGCGAGCGGCGCAGTCGGGGCCTACCTCCGCCGGTTCGACGCCTTCGACTCCCTGCCGGCGGAGATGGTGTTCGAACAGGGCCACTACGTCGACCGGCCCGGCCACGTCCACGTCCAGGCCCGCGAGGAGATTCGAGTGGGCGGGCAGGCGGTGACGACGCTCGACGGCCGCCTCTGGGTGCCCGAGGCCGAGGACGACGACATCATCGAGGCGTAGCCGGCGGCGTCGAAGACGGTACAGAGACGCGAGTGAGAGATTGACGACGCCGTTCGCAACCTTCTTACCCGACCTTCGTCTCGTATCCAGTACGACATGAGCGTACGCTGGCTCGCGGACATCACCGCCGACGACGTGGACGCCGTCGGCGGGAAGGGCGCCTCGCTCGGGGAGCTAGACGGTGCGGGGCTTCCGGTCCCACCGGCCTTCGTCGTCACGGCGGACACGTACCGCCGGTTCGTCCGGGAGGCTGGCATCGAGGACGAACTACAGGAAGCCGTCAACGTGGACGTCGAGGACACGACGGCACTCGCGGAGGCCGAGGAGCGTGCCCGCGAACTCATCCTCGAAGCGGAGTTCCCCGACGGACTGCGCGAGGAGTTGGCGGGAGCGTACGAGGAGTTGACCGACGGCGCGAGCGAGTTCGTCGCCGTCCGCTCGTCGGCGACGGCCGAGGACCTCCCCGACGCCTCCTTCGCCGGCCAGCAGGAGACGTTTCTCAACGTCACCGGCGGGGACGTCCTGGCGCGGGTGCGCCAGTGCTGGGCGTCGCTTTTCACCCAGCGAGCCATCTACTACCGGCAAGAGCAGGGCTTCGACCACGACGTCGTCAACATGGCCGTCGTCGTCCAGCGGATGGTGGACGCCGAGAAGTCCGGCGTCATGTTCACGAGCCACCCCTCGACCGGCGACCCGCGTGTCATCGTCGAGGCCACGTGGGGGCTGGGCGAGGCCGTCGTCTCCGGCTCCGTCTCGCCGGACAACTACGTCGTGGACCGCGAGGGCACGGTCCAGGAGGTGACCGTCGCCGACAAGAAGACCAAGTACGTCCGCGGCGAGGACGGCACGACCGTCGAACGGCCGGTGGCGGAAGACAGGCGGGAGGAGCGCGTCCTCGGCGACGACGAACTCGCCAGACTGGTGGAACTCGCGCGGTCGGTCGAGGACCACTACGGCACGCCACAGGACGTCGAGTGGGCGATAAACGACGGCGAGGTGTTCATGCTGCAGTCCCGGCCGATTACGACCATCGACGCGGACGCACCCGGCGTCGAGCCGACCGGCGAGGCCAGCCCGAACGGCGACGGCGAGAGTCCGGCAGGGCAGGCGGCGACGGCGGGCGCAGAACGGACGGACGGCTCCGGTGCCGTCGAACGCGAGAGCGGCGGCGACAGCCTCCTGCGCGGCCTGGGCGCCAGTCCGGGCCGGGTGTCGGGGGCGGTCCGGATCGTCCGCAGCCTCGACGAACTCGACAAGGTGGGTAGCGGCGACATCATCGTCACCGAGATGACGACGCCGGACATGGTGCCGGCGATGAAGCGCGCCGGCGCCATCGTCACCGACGAGGGCGGGATGACCTCGCACGCCGCCATCGTCTCCCGGGAACTGGGCGTGCCCGCGGTCGTCGGCACCGGCGACGCGTCGACGACGCTGTCGGACGGCCAGACGATCACCGTCGACGGCGACAAGGGCTCGGTGCGGGAGGGCGCCGAGGTGAGCGACGAGGAGCGCGAACCGGTCGAGGAGGTGCGCCCGCAGGCGCCAGTCAAGCCGATGACCGCCACGGAGGTGAAGGTCAACGTCTCCATCCCGGA
>CAZEIO010000172.1:0-4063 GCA_964512525.1 uncultured Halobacteriales archaeon | reverse complement strand
TGCGGTCCGCGGCACCGGTCTCGCCCCCGGCGGCGACCGTCTCCTCGCGGTCCGAGCGTGACTCGACGGCGTCCGGGTCGCCGTCTCGGGGGTCGGTCGCCGGTTGGTCGTCGGGTCCAGACGGGGCGGCGGCGGCCGTCCCCCCGGACGCGTCGGTCGTGGACGGGTCGTCGGCCCCCGAGGGCGACGCCGTGTCTTCCGTGCCCGGCAGCGACACGACCTCGAGGTCAACGGAGTACACTTGGTAGATGCCGACCTCGTCGTCGGCGCGGTCGAGGGCCTCGTCCCCGGTTATCAGGCGGTCGCTGTTGCCGACGAAGGCCACCGGCAGTGCGCGGTCGCCGTAGAAGGCGACGTAGTAGTCACCGCTGAGGACGTTCTCGGAGAGTTCGACGTAGCCGGCGAATCCGCCCGAGGAGAGCGTTTCCGTCGCCTCCGAGATGGGGTAGTCCTCCGTGTAGTACTGGTCTTCCTGACTGCCGCCGGCGCCGAACATGGCGACGAGGAGGGCCGCGCCGTCGGCGGGCGCGACGCGAGCGGTCGCGTCGTGACCGGCGAACTCGGCGACAGTGCCGCCGTGGACGCCGAGGACGGTCCCGTTGAGCATCGCGGCCCAGACGGCGCCGTCCGTCCGTTCGACGACGCCGGAGAAGCCCTCGTCGGCGAGCGTCCGCAGTCCGTCGGTGCCCTGTACGGGGCGTTCGCTCCAGTCGGCGACCCGGTCACGAACGCGACTGTCCATGTCGGCCGGAGGCGACCGGCGGACAAAAAGGTGCCACCTGCCGAGCGACGCGTCTTGCGACCGCCGCGTCAGATCTTCGATTCGGCGTCGTCCGCGAGTTCCTCCATCCGCTTGCCCAGTCGCCCGGCACTCGAGAACTCGCCGTCGCTCATGGCCGAGGCGAGGGCGTTCCCGAGGACGAACACGGCGTGTTTGTGTTCGCTCTTCGACTTGTGGACGTCGTCGGGCGTGACGTCGAGTCCCTCGTAGGGGTCGAATATCTCGGCGTCAACCTCCTCGCGCGAGGCGAAGTAGTCCTTTATCACGACCATCTGCTGGTGTAGCTCCAAGAGTTCGTCCTTGTGCATACCGAAAGTAGGGTGTGCGCCGGAGTTAACTGTTGTGACGGTCGTGAAGGGCGTTCACACGGGCCGAACGCCCGGGGCCGGCGGGTGGCGAGACACCGGCTGGGGGCGACCCGGAGAACTATGTGAGTCGCCGGCATCACTCGGCGACGTGTCGGGTATCGTCTTCTTCAGGACGCAGAACCACGATGCAGTCGTCGAGTTCTACCGCGATCGGCTGGACGCGACCCGGTGGCTGGACCAGCCCGGCTGTACCATCCTGGAACACGGCGACTTCCGCTTTGGCTTCTGCGACCGGGACCAGACGGAGACCTGTGGCATCCTCACGTTCTACTACGACGACCGCGCGGCCGTGGACGCGGTCCACGAGACGCTCGCGGACGTCGCCCGTGGCCCACCGGCGTACAACGAACGGTACGACATCTACCAGTTCTTCGCGGACGACCCCGACGGTCGCACGGTCGAGGTGCAGACGTTCGAACACCCGCTACCGTAGGTCGCGGCGGGGGGCTTTGTGACTCCCGCCGGCCCGTCGCTCGCGCCGGGCGCGTCTCGTATCGCGCTCCATTAGTGCCCCGACGGACATCAGCGCACATGGACGACGGCGACCCGGCGGACGACGAGTTCGACCTCGACGACGTGACCGTCGTGATGGGGACGTACAACGAGGAGGCGGCGGTAGCGACGGACCTCGACGACGTCGAACGGGTCACCGACGGGCGAGCGAGCGTCGTCTGCGTGGACGGCTCCGACGACCGCACGCCCGACATCGCCCGCGAGCGGGGCGCTCGCGTCATCGAACAGGAGCCACAGGGGTACGGCGTCGCTCTCGCCCGCGGCCTGCGGGCCGCCGACCGCCCCGTCGTCGTCACCACGGACTGCGACGACACGTACCCGATGGAGGATATCCCCCGGCTGCTGGAGCTAGTGAACGACGGCGCGGACGTGGTCTCCTGTGACCGTCTCTCGCGGGGCGCCGCCCCGATGCCGCGCCTGAACCGCCTCGGCAACCACCTCTTCGCGCTCACCGCCTCGGTCCTGATGGGCACCCGCGTCCACGACGTGACCACCGGGATGCGCGCCTACCGGCAGCCGGTGCTCGACGACATCGAGTGGACCGAGAACACTGGTCTCTCGGCGGAACTGCTCCTCCGGCCGACGATGCGGGGGTACGACGTGCGCGAGACGCCCATCGACTACCGCGAGCGGGCCGGCGAGACGACGCTCGACCCCCTCGCGGGCGGCGCCGCTATCGGCTACTCGGTGCTGAAGGTGTGTGCCGAGGAGCAGTGGCGACGACTGCGGACCTAGCGCTCCTCCTCGGCCGTCTCGCTGTCGCCCTCGACGACCGACAGCGTCGACTCCATCCGGGCGTCGGGCAGTCGCGGGTCCGGCCGGTCGGGGAGGTAGGTCCCCTCGAGACCGCAGTCGGTCACGAGCGGACAGACCGACCGCTCGGGCGGCCACACCGCCTGTACGCCGCCGTCCCGGGGCCGGACGTCGAGTTCCTCGCGGTACGTCACCGTCGCGCCGTCGGGCGTCGAGAAGGTGAGCGTCGCCGCGACCTCGCTGGGGCCGTCGAGGGCGACCGACCCCGGCACCGAGAGGGTGCGGTCGCCGACCTCGACGGCGGCGATGCGGGCCCCGTCGCGGTCGAGTTCCCAGACGAGCGTCGCTCGCTCCGGCGGGTCGGCAAGGGAGACGGAGCGACGCACGCTCTCGTCGCCGACGGTCAGGCTGGCGGCGAGACTGCGGGCGTTCTCGTGAACGGCGACGGTCGTCCGCACCCGCAGAACCGGACCGGAGCGGACCGACAGCGGCACGAGACGGGGTTCGACGCGGTCGGCCGGGTCGGGCGTCCACTCCCCGCGGTAGGTGAAGCGGTACGGGCGGCGGTCGTAGGCGTCGAGGACGGCGAAGTCACCCGCCGGCGGGCGGTCGCGGGCGTACACCACGTCGCCGGCGAGGCGGCCGTCGGGCGCGACGTCGTTCCGGAGCGACTGGAACGGGTGGTTGAGCCACGGCCCGTACGTCGAGGGGACGAACACGAGGGCGTCGTCGAACTCGCGGTCCGCGAACGGCTGGTACGTCTCCTCGTAGCGGTCGGTGTAGGCGGCGTGGCCGGCGTAGGGGTCGTCCAGTGCGACCACCTGGGCCGCGCCGCCGCCGACGACGGCGACGGCGAGGAGAGCGCCGAGGACCACCCGGCGGCGGGTCGGCGTCCCCGGAGCACGGGCGCGGACCCACCGCCAGACCGCGACCGCGCCGCTCGCGCCGAAGACGGCGAGGACGGGCAGGAGGTCGAAGTGGTAGAAGGGACCGAAGGCGGCGACGAAGCCGTCGGTCGGATCGGAGAGGTCGCCGAGGGCGTTGAGCGACCCCCAGAAGTAGAGATTACCGAGGACGACCGAGACGCCCACTCCGACCAGGAGGAGGCGGACGCCGACCCCGTCCAGTCGCTCGACGGCGAGGCTGTCCCGGACCGACCCGCCGTCGCGGCCGAGGGCGAACCGGCCGAGACCGACGACCGCGAGGAGGGTGCCGAGCGGCGGCGCGACGGTCCAGCGCGTCGCGAGTTCCCAGAGGACGACGGCGTTCGACCGGAGGGCGAGCGCCGGCGTGTACCGCACGCCGTAGTCGAGGACGCGCCGGCGCCCGAAGCCGAGACCGTCGCGTGGCGCGAACACCTCGAACGGGAACCGCAGCGGCGACCCGGTCATCGCGGCGTTGTACCACAGGGCGACGCCGACCAGAAGCGTCGCCGGGACTGCGACGGCGCCGAGGGTCACGACCGTCGCCAGCGGGCGAGGGTCGGGTGTCGTGTCGCGCGAGCGGTCCGCAGCCAGTCGCCGCCCGGCGCGGGCGAGTCGCCACACCGAGTGCGCGACGAACGGGGCCGCGAAGAGGACGGCCGTGTACGGCCGGGCGAAGCCGGCGAGACCGACGGCGACGCCGGCGACGACGGCCCACGCGACCG
>CAZEIO010000171.1:0-4080 GCA_964512525.1 uncultured Halobacteriales archaeon | reverse complement strand
CCCGAGGACCGCGAGACGGCCATCCCCCACGCCGTCGCCCTGGGCGAGGCCTTCCAGATGACCAACTTCATCCGCGACGTCCGCGAGGACATCGTTGACCGCGACCGGGTGTACCTGCCCGGCGAGACGCTAGAGAAACACGGCGTCGGCTACGAGGCCATCGAGAGCCTGGAGTTCTCGGAGGGCGTCGCCGCCGCCGTCGCCGAGGAACTCCGCCGCACCGAGCGACTCTATCGCGAGGGCGTCGCCGGCATCAAGTACCTCCCCGAGGACACCCAGTTCGCCGTCCTCGTCGCCTCGGTCCTGTACGCCGAACACCACCGGCTGATCCGCTCGCACGGCTACGACGTGGTGAACAACCGCCCGTCGCTGTCGCTGCCGCGGAAACTCTGGCTCGTCGTCAAGACCCGCTGGCTGTGGGCCTGGAACAAGGACCCCGAGGCCGTGTTCCGTCGCGTGAGCGCGGTACCCGACTCCGACCGACAGCCCTCGGAGCACGAACCGGGCGCCGTCGCCGCGCAGTAGCGGCGTCGCCTACGTCGTGTCTCCGAGTCGGCCGCCGAAGACGGCGAAGTCGAAGCGGTCGGTCTGGACCAGTCCGACCGCCAGCAGGGCGGCTATCGCCGCCGGGACGAACTGCAGGTAGATGGCGTTGATGCCGCCCCACAGGAGGACGAAGCTCACCATGTCGTCGAGGGCGAACTCGCAGCGCTCCAGCCGCCCGACCAGCGCCTCGCGGTCGAAGCCGACGTCGAAGACGACGACGGCGACGGTTCCCGACAGCAGCCACCCGGCGTAGTTCGAGACCGGCACGTCGTAGTAGGGAAAGGCCGCCTCGGCCGGCAGGTACTCCCAGAAGCCGATGGCGACGGCGCCGGGGTCGAGGACGAGGTCAATCGCGAGGACGGCCGAAAGCGTCGCCCCCAGTCGGACGACGGGATTCGCCGCCCGGTCGCCGAGGAGCAACTGACAGAGTAGGTAGGCGTTCAGCACCAGCGGCAGGAAGAAGACGGGCAGGCCGACGGGTACCTTCCCGGCGAGCATCGGCCCGAGGTCGATACCGTACCGGAAGGCGCCGTACGGCCAGCCGGTGGTGACGCCGACGAGTTCGATGCCGTAGGCGTAGGCCGTCAGCGCGGCGACGGCGGCCGCGACGCGTCGCCCCGAGACGGGCAGGAGACCGACGGCCAGCGGCAGTCGCATCACGAGCGTCCCGAGGAGGATGAGGACGGCGTTGTACGACAAAAGCGGCGGGAGCAGTCCCTCGTTGCTGGCGACGAGCAGGACGGCGCCCACCAGCGGGAAGACGACGGCGATGGTGAAGCGGTTCTCGCGGACGAGGCTGTCGAGGGTGGCCTCCACCAGCGGTCGCGAGACCCCCTCACGGCGGAGTCGAGCGACGCCCTCGCGGGCGGTGACGGGGTCGCCCTCCGCGGTCGAGGTGGTCGCCGCGGAGGGCGAGACGCCGCCGTCGGGACTCGGCGCTGGACTCTCGGTGCCCTCGCCCCGGTCAGCCACGCACCATCACCCAGAACTCGCGGGTCATCAGCCACAGCTTGCCCATCGTCAGCCCGGCGCCGACGAGCGTGTTCAGCACGGGATACCACCAGTACGCGCGGTCCACGTCCACCCGCGAGAGGGCGATGCCGACGAGGAAGGTGGGGTACAATAGCATCGCCAGTCCCAGCCGGAAGTCGAGCGCGTAGAAGGCGGCGGCCGCGAGCACCCAGAGGAACCCGCAGTAGGCGTAGGTGCGGTCCTGCCCGAGGACCGTCGCCGTCGTGCGGATGCCGGCCTCGCGGTCGGGGTCGATATCCGGCACCGCCGAGAAGGTGTGCATCGCCATCGTCCAGAGCCAGCCGCCGCCGACCGCCAACAGCGGCGGCGGCGTCCCCGCGACGGCCGCGTAGGCGACGACGCCGGGCAGGACGTACAGACCGTTCGAGACGGAGTCGAGAAACGGCGTCGTCTTGAACCGCAGGGGCGGGGCGCTGTACTGCGTCGCCAGCACCGCGTACGCCGCCAGCCACGGGTAGGTGACCGGCGGCAACAGTGGCACCAGCGCGAGGAGGCCGAGTCCCGCAGTGACGACGCTCGCGACGACGAACCGCTGACCGCGAAAGCGCACCTCCCGGCTCTCCTTCTTCGGGTTCTCCGCGTCCACGTCCCGGTCGAAGACGTCGTTCACCCCGTAGAGGTAGACGTTCGCCGGCACGAGGAAGTACCCGAACAGCGCGAGCGTCGCGGGCGTGAACAGTTCCCACGGCGTCTGGGCGGCGTACGTGACGCCGACGACGACGGGCCCGGCGAGGTAGAGCCAAAAGCGCGGTCGGGAGAGTTTCAGCAGGTAGGCTGCGGCGTCGCGGGGTCCCGCGTCTCCCGCCGTCCGGTCTGCGCTCCCGGCAGCCGCAGACCCGGCGTCGGGGTCGGCCTCACCCTCCGCGTCCGCGTCTGCGTCCGCGTCAGCCTCCGCGGTCGCCATTGCGATTCACACTGCGACCTGCCGCCACAAGTATCCCCGGACACCGCGGCGGCCGCGTGGCCCTCGCGCTCTCCGTCCGGGCGACGGAGGCGCCGCGACCGCTCTCGGTCCGCCGAGAAGAACTATACCGTCCCAGACGTGACACTCCCAGTGTGTCCCAGGTCGATCCCTCCCTCGTGGACATCCTCGGTGCGTTCCTGCTCGCGGGAGCGTGTGGTGGACTGGGAGCGACTGCCGGCGCTGCCGTCGTCGGGCGGTGGTTCGACTGGACGCCGACGTCACCCGTCCGGGCCGCGGCGCTCGGGGTGGCCGTCGGCGCGTGGTACCCCGCCTCCTGGGTCGTCGCCCTCAGCGCCCTCAGCCGGGCGTCGGTTCCCGTCGACGGCAGCCCGACAGGTGGCGGGCTACCGGCAGCTGTCGCGGCTGTCGGTCTCGGCGGCGTCCTCTGGGCCGGGCTGTGGGTCGCGGAGCGGTCGCAGAGCGAGCGCGGTCCCGTCCTCGGGACGACTGCCCTCGTCGTCTCGTTCGTAGTGGTCCTCTCGGTCGGATTCGCGACGCTGCTCCCGCTGCTGTTACCGGTCCTGCTCCCGTGACCGGCGTCCGGGTCGGTGCCGAACGGCCACCGTTCGGGAGAGCGCCCGGCCACTCACGGCGGGGCGGTCGTCACTCGAACAGCGACGTGATGGCCTCCGGCGGCGCGACGGACTTCGACCGCGGCTCGACGGCGACGCCCTCGTCCTCGCAGACCATGTCCGCGGTGACCTCGCCGCTGATGACGCACATCGGCACGCCGATGCCGGGCGTGGTGTACGAGCCGACGTAGTAGAGGCCGTCCACCTTCTTCGCACGGTGGGGCGGGCGGAAGGCGGCGGTCTGTCTGAGCGTGTGGGCGATCCCGAGAGCCGTCCCGCGCTCTGCGTTGTAGCGGTCGGCGAAGTCGGAGATGGTAAAGGTCTCCTCGAAGACGATGCGGTCCCGGAGGTCAACGCCGGTGTTCTCGGCGATGTCGTCGATCACGAGGTCGCGGTACTGCTCTCGGGTGGCCTCGCCGTCCTCTAGGCCGGCGGCGATGGGGACGAGTGCGAAGAGGTTGCTGTGGCCCTCGGGCGCGACGGCGTCGTCGGTCTCCGAGGGCACACAGAGGTAGTAGGCGGGGTCGTCGGGCCACTGGGGGTCCTCGAAGATGTCGTCGAAGTGTTCCTGCCAGTCGGTCGGCAGGACGAGCGTATGGTGGGCGAGGTCGTCCACGTCCCCCTCGACGCCGAGGTAAACGAGAAAGGCCGAGGGCGCGTAGGTGCGGTCGTCCCAGTAGTCGTCGTCGAAGGCGCGTTTCTCCGGCGGCAGGAGGTCGCGTTCGGTGTGGGCGTAGTCGGCGTTCGAGACGACCAGGTCCGGCAGGTAGTGACCCCGCTCGGTCTCGACTTTGAACCCGCCGCGACGGCCCTTGATGGCCGTCACCGGCTCGTTCGTGTGGAACTCGACGCCGAGGTCGGTCGCCAGCGACTGGATGGCGTCCACGACGGTGCCGATGCCGCCGCTCGGGGACTCGTCGGTGACCGGCTGGGGATAGTACACGCCGAGGTTGAAGTCCACGTGAC
>CAZEIO010000170.1:0-4084 GCA_964512525.1 uncultured Halobacteriales archaeon | reverse complement strand
CGGCGTGCGCCTGTTCAACGGCGGCGAGTACCACGAGTCACACGACTGCTTCGAGGACGAGTGGTACAACTACGGCCGCGGGTCGACCGAGAGCGCCTTCCTCCACGGGATGGTGCAGGTCGCCGCCGGCGCGTACAAACACTTCGACTTCGAGGACGACGACGGGATGCGCAGCCTGTTCGAGACTGCGCTCCAGTACCTCCACGGGGTGCCGCGGGACTACTACGGCGTGGACGTCCTGGACGTCCGCACGACGCTGACCAACGCGCTCGACGACCCGACCGTCCTGGAGGGGTGGCTGATCCGCCTGGACGGTGCGGAACCCCGGGCCAGGCCGGTCGACCTGGAGTACGCCGAGACTCTCGACTGACGGTCCGCCCGCCCCGACGCCGCGCGGTCGATCCGAACGGAAACCCTCAGGGGCGTCCACGACAGAGGGTGAGTCGAATGCGTGTCGAACGACTGGGCGACGGCCCGCCCGAAGTCGCCATCGTCGCGGGGATCCACGGCGACGAACCCTGCGGCGTGACGGCGGTCGAGCGACTGCTCGCCGCCGACCTCGACGTCCGGCGTCCGGTCGCACTGGTGATCGCGAACGAACCGGCACTCGAGGCCGGCGAACGGTACCTCGAGGCGGACCTGAACCGGAACTTCCCGGGCGAACCCGACGCGGACGCGCTGGAACGGCGCCTCGCGAGCGAACTGAGCGACGTCGTCGCCGGCTGTGAGACGCTGGCGATCCACTCGACGCGGTCGACCGCCGACCCGTTCGCGGTGGTGTCGAGCGTCGACGAGTGGGCGCGACGCGTGGCCCCGACCCTCCCGGTCGTCGCCCTCGTCGAGAGCGGCCCGACCGTCGAGGGACGACTGTTCGCTTCGGTCGACCGCCTCGTCGAGGTCGAGGCGGGCTACCAGGGCACCGAGGACGCCGCGGGGAACGCCTACCGTCTCGCGCTGGCGTTCCTCGTCGCGACCGGCGCGATCCCGGGAACGCCGGTCAGGCGCCAGCTCCCCCTCTACCGGCTGGACGACCGGATCGAGAAGGGTCCCGGCGACGAGTACGAGGTGTACGTGGACAACTTCGAGGAAGTGCCCGCCGGCGAGACGTTCGCCGCCGTCGACGGCGCTCCCGTCGTCGCCGACGAACCGTTCTACCCGGTGTTGCTGTCGGCCGCGGGCTACGAGGCGCTGTTCGGCTACACCGCCGAGCGCGTCGGGACCCTCGACTGACCCGCGGGACCGGTCGGTCGGCCCTCACTCCCGTCCTGCCAGCAGCGCCTCGACGGCCGCCGGCGACTCGTCGACGAGCGCCGCGGCGGACTCGGTGGAGACGTCGAAGGCGTCGACGGCAGCCAGGGCGCCGCGCAGTCGCACGATCCGGCGCAGTTCCGCGTCGGTCTTCGCCGCCGGGACCGTCGACGGGGGTGTCCCACGCGCCGTCTCCCGGTGATAGCCCGCGCGGACGACGTCCCGGGCCAGCACCGGGAGCCACTCGCCGGGATCCACCGGCGGGATGCCCTCGTCGTCCGCCTCGGCCTCGCCGGCGGCGTCTTCGGCGTCCTCGCTGTCCTCGCTGTCCTCACCCTCGCTGGCGGCGGCGTCGTCCGGGGCCGACCCGTCCTCGACGGCCGCCGACGTCGGCGCGAGGTCCAGCAGCCGGGCCGTCAGCGCGAGGCCGGCCGACAGCAGGTGCTGGAGGTCCCCGTCGGTGGCACCGTCCGACTCGTACACCTCGCCGACGTCGAGGGCGACGGCCCGTAGCCGGCGGGCCGCGACGGCCAGTGCGAGGTACGCCTCCGGCCCGGCCGGCGGCGTGTGGCCGGACTCCGGGCCGGCGCGCTCGGCCGCCTCGACGCCCGTCGCGACCAGTTCGCCCTCCATCTGGCCGGTCACGCGGACCACCGTGCGGACGCCCTGTTCGACCGGGTCCGAAACGGGCAGTCCCTCGACGGCCGCGGACAGCGCTGCCGGGTCCTCGACGAGCGACGCGTCGCCGAACCGTTCGGCGTACCGGCGTGCGGACCGGGCGAACCGCTCGTCGGCGGGCGTCGCGAGGAGGTCGTCGACGAGGACGGCGGGTTCCGGAAGGCCGAGCGCCCGCGTCGCGCCCTGGAGGGTGGCGCGGAACGGGTGCTCGGCGTCGCCGAGGATCTCCGTCGGTGCCGGGAGCGGTTCGTCGAGTTCCGAGGGCAGATCGTCCTCGAAGGCGGGCGGTTCGGAGGGGTCACGGGGCTCTGGCGGGTCGGGCTCGTCCATGCGACGGCGTTGGGCCCGACGCGACTTAATCGGACGGCTCCGCGGTGGCGGTCACTCGTCGGGCGCGAACTCCACGAGCGTCAGTTCGCGGTCGAGGTGACAGTGGTCGTGGGGCGGGTCGCCCTGGACCTCGTCGATCCGGTACTCGGCGTCGAACTCGGCGCCCTCTGGGACGCAGTACTCGTGGCTGGGACACTCCACGTGGGGACACGGCCCCGGCAGCGACACCTTGCTCCCCGCGAAGGCACCGTCCGCGGCGACGTTCGCCCGCACGGACGCCGGTTCGACCTCGACGGCACGGACCCCGTCGTCGTGGACGGCACACTCCAGGGTCTGGGCGTTCTCCCGAACCTCGGTGACGCGGTAGGTGACTCCTTCCGAGAGGTTGAGACACTGATTGCGGTACGGACACCCCTCGCAGCCGTCGGCCTCCCCGCGGTACACGAACTCGACGCCCTCGCTCGCGAGTCGGCTGCCGATGAGGGTGACGGTGGACATACGTCCCAGTTGCACCGCGCGCTGATTTAATTGTCGGGGCCCGAACGACCGGTCAGTTCGTCCAGTTTGTCCAGGTAGTCCGAACGGGGGTGCTGGTAGCAGGCCCGGTAGTCGAGGTCGCCCGCGGCGAACCGCTCGGCGATCCGGACCAGTCCGGCGATGGCCTCCGACCGGCGGTCGAACGACGGGACCTCGCCGTACTCCACGTCGGGCTCGAGGTACAGCGTGACGTGCCACCCGGACCCCACCGACGCCGGTCCCCGACGGCGCGGCCGGTTCCGGTGGCGGCCGCGCGAGAGCGACAGCGTCGGGAGACACTCCGGCGGGAACGCCTCCGAGTCGAAGACGTCGGGCCGATAGGCGACGACTGCCGGGCCGCCGTCCTCCTCGTTCCAGACGGACCAGTCGGCAGGGAGCGCGTCGAGGTCTGTCACGGTTCCCACCTGTGGCCCGTGGCCCCTAAGGGTCTCGAATCCGAACGGTCGAGACGGAGAACTCACCAGCTGACGGCCGAGGGCCGAATCACGCGCCGGAGGCGGGATCGCCGGACAGCGTACATGTCGGAATTGTATCGTCAGTCATTTGTACTCGAACATTTTCCCGTATAAGGGTTGGGAAAAGGTATATGTTCGAGTAAACTCTGTAATAAGATACTATCGGTACCCGTCTACCACAACCGGTCTCCGCCGGGGGGCCGGGCACGCGACCCGCGTCGGTTCCGGGCCGGTGCAGCCACGTCGCTACGCAGCCCGAACCCCTGCGACGGTCCCTGGCGGTCCCCGCTCGGACGGGTGGACGGTCCGACGAGTCAGCCGGTGACTTGCCCAACGCACCGGGCGCACCAGACGGTGTCGGCCGCTGCTGCGGGGCATCCCACGTGATACAATGAGTCAGAAAGAGTCACTCACCGACCTCAGCGAGGAGTACAAGCAGTCGATCCCGGAGGACCTGCGCGAGACGAAGAGCTTCGACTGGTACCTCGACGAACTGTACGACGATCCCAAGATCGCGCGCAACGCCCACCAGCGAGTGGCGGACATGTTCGACCACTACGGAACCAGTTACGACGAGGAAGCCGGCGTGGTGGAGTACGAACTGGCCTCGGAGGATCCGCTCAACGACGGCGAGAACACCTTCTACGGCCGGGTGATCCACGACGCGATTCACGAGTTCGTCAACAAGGTCAAGTCCGGCGCCCGCGGGCTCGGTCCGGAGCGTCGTATCAAACTGCTCCTGGGCCCGGTCGGCTCGGGGAAGTCCGCGTTCGACAAGCAGATCCGGGCGTACTTCGAGGACTACACGCTGCGCGACGAGGGCCGGATGTACACGT
>CAZEIO010000169.1:0-4093 GCA_964512525.1 uncultured Halobacteriales archaeon | reverse complement strand
TGGCCCTCCTGCCGCCGTGGTGGGGACCGGTGGTTCGGTACCACGGGAGCGTCGCGCTGACGCTATTTCCCTACCGGGTCGTCGGGTACGCGGCGCTCGGCTACCTCGTCTGCGGGGCCGTCGGGGACGCTCTCGCCGGCGACGGCGGCGGCGTGCGACGGTCGGCCGGCGGTCTCGTGGCGGTACTCTCCTGTGTCGGCTGTGCGGTCCCGCTCCTGACGGCGCTGGGGGCGGTCGGCGGCGCCGGTGCGGGAGCGGTCGCCGCCGTCGCGGCGGGGGCGGGCGCGGTGGGCGGCGTGACCGGCACTGGACCGTACCTGCTCGGGACGGCGGCGTACCTGTCGAGCGTCGTCCTCCTCGCGGTCGGTCGGGGGGAACCGTGACCGCCGCGTGGCCGGGGGAAAGCAGTCAGCCTATGTCGGTGGGCGTCGGTGACGGAGGCATGGCGTCGGAGCCGCGGACGCTCGAGTCGGACCCGCCGCTGCAGGCCGTCCTCGACGCCCTCGACGACGAGGACTGCCGGCACATCGTCGCGGTCCTCGACGAGCCGATGACCGCCGAGGAGGTCTCGGAGACCTGTGACATTCCCTCCTCGACGACGTACCGGAAACTGGACCTGCTCTCCGAGGCGGAGTTACTCGAGGAGACGGTCGAGGTGCGGTCCGACGGTCACCACGTCTCCCGCTACCTGACGGACTTCGAGCGCGTCGTGGTGGTGCTGACGGAGGAGCGCGACCTCGACGTGACGGTCGAGCGAACGACCGCCGACGCGGCCGACCGACTCGCGTCGATGTGGGGCGAGGTCAGGAAGGAGGCGCAACGCCGATGAGTCACCTCACCGTCGCCATCGCGGTCGCGAACACGGCCATCGTCGTCCTCGGCGCCCTGATAGCGTACCTCGCGCTGGTGGCCTACCGCCGGACGGAGGCCCGCGAACTGCGGGCACTCGCCGTCGGGTTCGGCATCGTCACCCTCGGCAGTCTCCTCGGCGGCGCCATCGACCTCGCCGGCGGTGGCGTCGCCCTCCTCGCGGGCCGGGCACTCCTGATCGGCGTCCTCGTCCAGAGCGCCGTCATCGCCGTCGGGTTCGGCGTCATCACCTACTCGCTGTACCGCGATTAGTGGAGTAGCGACGTCCGGGCGTGTTCTCAGGGCCGCCAGCCACGAAGGAGCGCGACGGCGACGCCGCCGAGCGACAGCGACACGCCGATGGCGACGGTCCGGGCGACGAGTACCGCCGCCGCCGCCTCCGGCGCAGTCGCGACGGTGACGAGTGCGACGACGCCGCCGAGCAACACGTCGTAGGCACCGAGACTCGCCGGCAGCGGCGCGACACTCGCGACCTGCGGGAGCGGGACGACGGCGACCACCGGCAGGAGCGCGACCGCCGTGCCGGTGCCCGACAGCGCCACCCAGAGTGCGGTCGCGGAGAGCACCTGTTCGAGGACGGCCCCGACGGCGATGACGCCGACCAGTGCCGGTCGGTCGCGGAACTCGAGGATCCGGTCCCAGAGGCGGTCGACCGCCGACCGAACCGCCTCGCGGTCGTGTGGTCGCTCGCGGTACAGCGCCGACAGGCGGCGGGCCACCGGCGTCAGGAGGAGGACGAGGACCCGGGAGACGGCCGCCCGTCCGCGCACCAGCAGCCCACCGAGGACGACGAGAGCGGCGAGGGCACCGCACATGACTCCGAGCAACGACGCCGGTGCCGGACCGGCGAACAGCAGGCCGACGACCAGAAGCGTCGAGACGACCAGTTGCGTGCCGCTTTTCACGTACTTGGCGACGGTGCGGGCGCCGAGTGCCTCGCCGTACGTCGTCGCCGTCTCGACGGCGAAGAAGCGACTCATGATGGGTTCGGACGTGACCGGCCCGGCGGGGCTGACGACGTCGAAGAAGTCGCCGGCCAGCGCGAACCGGACGCTGTCGCGGGGCGAGAGTCCCCGGCCGAGCGGTCGCATCGACGCCCAGACGCCCACGCCGTCGGCCATCGCCTCGGCGACGAGGAGCGCGAGGACGCCCACGAGGGCCGACAGCGTCACCGCCCGGACGCGTGCCGCCGTCGTCGCCGGGCCGACGACCAGCAGGTAGCCCCCGACGGCGGCGAGACCGACCGCCGTGCCGAGGGCGAACCGCACGGACCGTCGCACGCCGGCAGTCCGGCGAGCGCAGGCATAAATGTCGCCGTCCGGGTCGGCAGCGGAGTCGCGGTCCCGCGCCGGTGCCGCACGGCCACCGGAACGTTCAGGCGGCGGCCGGTCGAATCCGACCCCATGAAGACACCGTACGGGGAGTGGGAGTCACCGGTAGAGAGCGCAGACGTCGCGGCCGCGGGCGTGGACCTCGGTCACCTCGCGCTGGCGGACGGCGTCGCCTACTGGCTGGAGCGGCGACCGAGCGAGGACGGCCGCGGTGCGGTGGTCCGCGACGCCGGCGACGGCGCGTCGGACGTCACGCCGGCCGACCACGACGTGCGAACGCTGGTCCACGAGTACGGCGGCGGCGACTTCGCCGTCGCCGGCGACCGCCTCTACTACTCGCGGTTCGAGGACCAGCGACTCTACCGGGTGGCCCTCGACGCCGCGGACCCGGCAGCGACGGCCGAACCGCTGACGCCGGCACCGGAGACGGAACGGGGGCTGCGGTACGCAGACGTGGCCGTCGCGCCGGGGGGCGACCGGCTGTACGCCGTCCGGGAACGCCACGAGGGCCACGACGGCGACGAGGCGGTCAACGAACTCGTCACGCTGCCGGCAGCGGGCGGCGACCCGACGGTCGTCGCCGCGGGTCACGACTTCTACTCGTTCCCGCGAGTCTCGCCGGCGGGCGACCGCCTCGCGTGGACGACGTGGGACCACCCGCGGATGCCGTGGGACGGGACCACGCTACACGTGGCCGACCTGGCGGACGACGGCACCGTGACCGACGAGCGGTCCGTCCTCGGCGGGCCGTCGGAGTCGGTGTTCCAGCCGTCGTGGGGACCCGGGGGCGACCTGTACGCCGTCTCGGACCGCTCGGGGTGGTGGAACCTCTACCGGGTGGACCCCGAGGACGAGGCCGACCCGACGAACTGTCACCCCGCCGACGAGGAGTTCGGCACGCCACAGTGGACGTTCGGTCTCTCGACGTACGCCCCGCTCTCGGACGGACGCGTCGCGACGCTTCACGGCGTCGGCGACGACTGGGCGCTCGGCGTCCTCGACCCCGAGACGGGCGCCCTGACCGACCTCGAGACGGGGTACGACGCGTACCCACACCCCAGACTGGTCTCGGACGGCGAGGGCCTCCTGACGGTGGCCGCCGGCCCGGCCGAACCGGAGAGCGTGGTCCACGTCCACGCCGCGGACCTGGCGGACGTGGCCCCGTCGGCGGCGGCCACGGAGGTGACGCCGACGGTCCGCCGGCAGTCGGTCGAGGTGGCCCTCGACGAGCGGTACGTCTCGCGGCCGGAGTCGGTGACGTTCGACACGGGCGACGGCGAGGCGGCTCACGCCATCTACTATCCGCCTCACAGCCCCGACCACGAGGGACCGGCCGACGAGGCACCGCCGTTGGTGACGAAGGTCCACGGCGGGCCGACGAGTCAGACCCACCCGGCGTTCGACCTCGGTATCCAGTTCTTCACCACGCGCGGCGTGGGCGTCGTGGACGTGAACTACCGGGGATCGACGGGCTACGGCCGCGCCTACCGCGAGCGCCTGAACGGCGAGTGGGGCGTCGTGGACACCGAAGACTGCGTCAACGCCGCGCGACACCTCGCCGGTGCGGGCCGCGCGGACCCGGACCGTCTCGCGATCCGTGGCGGCAGCGCCGGCGGCTACGCCACCCTCTGTGCACTCGCCTTCCACGACGCCTTCGACGCCGGGACGAGTTACTACGGCGTCGCGGACCTGCGGGCCCTCGCCGAACACACGCACAAGTTCGAGTCGCGCTACCTCGACTCGATGGTCGGCCCGTTGCCGGAGGCCGAGGCCACGTACCGCGAACGGTCGCCCGTCGAACACGCCGACGGTATCGGCGTGCCGCTGTTGCTCCTACAGGGCTCCGAGGACGCCGTCGTCCCCCCGGAACAGGCCGACCTGATGGTCGAGGC
>CAZEIO010000168.1:0-4130 GCA_964512525.1 uncultured Halobacteriales archaeon | reverse complement strand
ACCGCCTTCGAGCGCCAGCGCGAGATCGAGACCGGCGAGCGAATCATCGTCGGCGTCAACGAGTACGAGGTGGACGAGGAACCGACCGTGGACCTCGAGGAGGTCACCGAGGAGGAGGAACGGGCACAGCGCCGGCGTGTTCAGGAGGTTCGAGAGGAGCGAGACGACGAGGCCGTCGAGGCCGCCCTCTCGGCCCTGCGCGAGACCGCACGCGGCGACGACAACCTCCTGCCGGCTCTCGTCAGGGCGGTGAAGGCCTACGCCACGGTCGGCGAGATCTGTGACGTCCTCCGCGACGAGTTCGGCGAGTACCAGCCCGGCGCAGTCTGAACGGTCGGACCGCCACTCGCCGTCGAGGGAGGCGACGCCCGTCAGCCGTTGGCCACGCCGAGTGCCGTCACCAGCCGGTCCACGTCGGCGGCCGTGTTGAACACGTGGACGGAGGCCCGCAGGGAGCCGTCGGGGAGGTCGCGGACGACGACGCCCTCCCGCCGGAGTCGCTCGACGACGGCGGTCGGGTCCGCCCGCGGGCTGGCGACCCCGGGGACGGACTCCGGCGGGTCGAACGCGACGAGACCGGTGTCGTTCGGCGGCGATCGGAGGCAGTCCGCCGGGAGTCGCGACCGCAGGCGGCCCGTCAGGCGGTCCACCCGCTCGCGGATCGTCTCGAAGCCGACCGACTCGATGGTCTCGACTGCGGCCGCGAGGGCGGCGTGGGGCAGCGGTGACGTCGTGCCGACCTCGAACCGGCGGGCGTCTCCGTACGGTTCGTACGGACCGTAGCCGTCCTCGACGGCGCGGTAGCCGGTGTGGGCCGGCGTCACCGCCTCCGCGAACGACGGGGCGACGTAGAGAAAGCCCGCGCCCCAGACGCCGAGGAGCCACTTGTGACCGGCCGCGACGACGGCGTCGGCCCCCCACGCCTCGGGGTCGAGCGGTTCCTGTCCCGCGGACTGGACGGCGTCCACCAGCACCCGCGCGCCGGCGTCGTGGGCCGTCTCGACGAGGTGCCGTACCGGCAGTCGCGTGCCGCGGGTCCACGTCACCGAACTGAAGCAGACGAGGTCCGCGTCGGCGACGGCGGCGGCGTACGCCTCGCGGTCGATGCGGCCGGCCTCTGTGGGCACCGTTCGCAGTTCGGTCCCGTGGACGCGGGCCAGTCGCTCGAACGGCAGGTCCACGGCCGGGTGTTCGGCGTCCGTCCGCACCACGACGTCGGGATCATCGACTGCCGCGGCGACGCGGGCGACGCCGTCGGCGGTGCTGTTCGTCAGCGCGACGTTCTCGGGGGCGGTGTCGAGGTGGGCCGCGACCGCCGCGCGAGACTCCTCGTAGGCGTCGAAGGCGGCCTCGTAGAAGCCCGTCTCGCGGGGGGCCGTCACCTCGTGGCGGGTCAGCGCCGACTCGACGGCGTCGAGTACCGGCCGGGGACTCGGACCGCCCGCGCCGGTGTTCAGGTAGGCGAGACCGTCCGACAGCGCCGGCGTCGCCGCACGGAGTTCCTCGGGCGTCGTCGTCATCGGAGCGAAGTTCGACGGGAGCCGGGATGAAAACCGGGGTCGAAGTTCGAACGCCCCGTCCGACCGGGGAGACGTGGCGTCTCGCGTGCCGACAGCCGTTTGTCGGCGGGCACGCACGCGGTCGTATGGACTCCGAGGACGCAGCGGACGCGAACGCGACGAGAGCGACGGACGGAGAGGGAGCCGGTCCCGACGCGGGGACGGACGGCGACGGCGACGGCGAGGCGGCGTCGCCCGTGCCGCCGGAGACGGTGAACCTCGGGCGGGCGCTCGACGGCATCGACGAGCACTGGTCGCCGCGACTCGCGGCCGAACTGAACGGCCAGGCGGTGAAGGTGGCCGTCGTCGAGGGCGAGTTCGTCGAACACGCACACCCCGGGGCCGACGAACTGTTCTACGTGCTCGACGGCGACCTCACGCTCGAGTTCCCCGACCGGCCGGACGCCCGCCTCGAGTCCGGCGACCTGACCGTGGTGCCGAGCGGTGTCGAACACCGGCCCGTCGCGCACGAGGAGACCCGCCTGGTGCTGTTCGAACCGGCCGAGACGCGCAACACCGGCGACCGGGAGACGGCCGAGACGGTCACCGACGTAGAGCGCGTGGACTGAGCCGTCTCGGCGGCGCGCCGGCCGGACCGGCCGCGGCTTTTTCGCCCCGGCCGTCGAAGCGGCCGGCATGACGGACGGACCCGACGCGGGACGACCGGTGGACCACGTCGGCGTCGCGACCGAGGACGCGGCCGAACTGGCGACGCTGTACGCGGACCTCCTCGGGACGCCACGGGTCCACGAGGAGACGTTCGACGGGATGCGAGTCGTCTTCCTCGCCGCCGGAGAGACGTACTTCGAGTTGCTCGAACCGCAGACGGACGGCCCGATACGGCGCTACCTCGACCGCGAGGGACCGGGACTGCACCACGTCGCCGTGCGGGTGCCGAGCGTGGAGGCAGCACTCGAACGGGCCCGCGACCTGGGGGTCGAACCGGTGGACGACGCCGGAAGACCGGGCGCGTGGGGGCACACCGTCGCCTTCCTCCACCCGCGGGACACGGGCGGGGTACTCGTCGAGTTCGTCGAGACCCACGACTGACGCGGGGGACACCGGCCAGTATTTTTACCACGGAACGGTCAAAAGAGGGACACGATGGCGGAAGCCGCCGACGGGGGAGCGGCGGAGGCGACGGTACTCGTCGTGGACGACGACGAGGCGGTGGCAGACCTCTACGCCGGGTGGGTCGAGGACGCCGGCGACTACGCGGCCGCGGTCGTCCACGACGGCGAGGCGGCCGTCGCGGCAGTCGAGGACGGGTCGAGCGTGGACGCGATGCTCCTCGACCGCGGTCTCCCCGACACCGACGGCGACGCGGTGGTATCGGCCGTCCGCGAACGACGACCGGACCTCCCCGTGGCGATGGTCACGGCCGCCGCCGTCGGCGAGGGCGAGACCCCTGCTGACCGACGACTCACGAAGCCGGTGATGCGCGAGGACGTGACCGCAGCCGTCGAGGCACTCCTCGCCGACGGCGAGGCCGGGACGGGCGCAGACGGGGACGCGGGAGTCACCCCGTCGGCCGACGGTGGGACGGGTCTCTCGACGGCCGTGGAGAACACGCTCACCACGGACGGGAGTGACGGGCGAGAGGGCCGCCGCGAGGACGACGACGGGGACGACGGCGAGGTGACCAGCGCCGTGTCCGAGGCGCTGTCGGACGTGACCGACCGCCTCGACGACATCCGCGATGCCGTCGGCGAGGACGGCGACGACAGATAGGACGACGGGCGAGAGGTGCCGACCGACTTCGGCGTGGACCCCTCCGTTCCGGGGAGTGACGACGCCACGGCCGATTCGGCGGACGACGACCCGGACGCCGACTGAGGACCCCGGGTCCGAGGGGCGACGCCGGACCCACTCGACTGGGCGACCCGGGGCGCGACAGCGCGCGAGGGTCGCGTGGACCCGATGGAACTTTCACCGCCGGCGTCGGCAGGTTGCACATGACCACGCGCGAGTACGACGTCGTCGTCGTCGGAGCGGGAACATCGGGATGCTACGCCGCCGCGACGGCCGCGAACGCGGGGCTCTCGACGGTCGTCGTGGAGCGAAAGTCGGCCGAGGAGACCGGCCACATCGCCTGCGGAGACGCCCTGAAAGGCGCGAGTGCCTTCCCGGAGGCCATCTCGCGGTCGCGGATAGAGCCGAGTTTCACGAACACCGGCGTCGACCACGGCCGCTTCGAGATACCGCAGGAGGACACCGTCCTCGAGATTCCGGTCCCCGGCGAACTCGCGGTGATCGACCGCCACGACTTCGGCCAGCGAATGGTCGCCGGCGCCGAGGCCGCGGGCGCGGAGTTCCACTACGACACCGTCGTCCGAGACGTCGTCCAAGCAGACGCCGGGAGCGACGGGACCACTGGACACGTCGAGGGAGTCCGCGCCGTCCGGGACGGCGACCCCGTCGAGTACCGCGCGGCGATGACCATCGACTGCGCCGGGGCGCTCTCCATCCTGCAGGACGATGCCGACCTCTCCGGGGCCACCTTCGACACGAACGTCACCTACCAGCAGTTCTGCTCGGCCTACCGGGAGATACTCCACGTCGACGAGCCCG
>CAZEIO010000167.1:0-4174 GCA_964512525.1 uncultured Halobacteriales archaeon | reverse complement strand
TATCCTCTTCATCAACGAGTTCGACTTCGTCGCGAAGACCCGCCGCTCGGACGAACACGCCGCCCTGAAGCGGGCGGTCAACACCCTGTTGAAGAGCATCGACAATATCTCGCTCATCGAGGACGACGTCCTCCTCATCTCGGCGACCAACCACCCGGACCAGTTGGACTCCGCGGCGTGGCGTCGCTTCGACGAGGTCGTCAACTTCCCCAAGCCCGACCAGCGGATGCGCGAGGACATACTCGGCGTCATCACGCGGGAGATGGACATCGACGAGTTCGACCCCGGCGTCATCGCCGAGGCCACGCAGGGACTCACCGGCAGCGACCTCCGGATGGTCCTCCGCGAGGCGGTGCTGGGAGCCCTCACCGAGGAGCGAACGCATCTCACGCAGGACGACCTCCTCACCGCCGTCGAGAACTTCGAGGAGCGGGACAATCTCAAGGATATGGACATGATCGAGGGAGACCACGACGCCCTCGTCGCTGGGGGTGACCTCGGCGGTCACTCGGGGAACGGTCACGACCACGACCACGCGGCCCACGAACACGACGACTGAACCGTGGAGGTGACGCTCCTGGGGACCGGCGACACCGCCGGAACCCCCGTTCCGGAGTGTGATTGCGAGACCTGCACCCGCGCCGGGGACCTCGGCGTCGAGCGGTCGCGGTTCTCGGTTCACGTCCACAACCCCCGGACGGACGAGTCGCTCCTCGTGGACGCCAGCCCGGACCTCCGGTCGCAGTTCCTCGACCACGACGTCGCCCTCCCCGACGCGGTCCTCGTCACCCACGTCCACTTCGACCACCTCGACGGTCTCGGCAACGCCTACCGGATGTTCCCCCGGCGCGAGACGCCGGTGTTCGCCGCCGACGAGACCGACCCCGTCACCGGTCTGTCGGTGGCGGGGACCGTCCGCGACCGATACGACTACCTCGACGCCGTCACCGTCCGTCCGCAGTCGCCACACGACTCCTTCGAGACCTGCGGGTTCGAGGTCGAACTGGTCCCCGTGGACCACCCGCCGATGGTCTGCTACGGCGTCCGCGTCACGGACCCGGAGACGGATGGCGTCCTCTCGGTGACCAGTGACACCTCGTGGGCCATTCCCCGGGCGTCGCGGGAGACGCTCGCCGGTGCCGACCTCCTCCTCGCCGACGGCATCGTCACCGCCGACCGCTGTGACTACCACCCCCAGGGCGGCGCCCACCACGACGACGCGGGGACGCCGCGGACGTTCGGCACGAAGCACATGACGGTGGAGGGGGCAGTCCAGATGGGCGACCGTCTCGCGGCCGACCGCACCCGGGTCGTCCACGTCGGGCACTTCACGCCCGCCGACCGGGCCTTCGAGGACCCACTCGCCGTCGATGGCGAGCAGTACGAACTGTGAGTCGTGCCGTGGGGTGTGACTGCCTGCCGTGGTGGTGCCAGTCTCGGAACCCTTATACGCCGCTCCCACGTATTACCGCATGTAATGGCGACTGGAACTGTTGATTTCTTCAACGACACTGGCGGCTACGGATTCATCGAGACTGAGGACGCGGACGAGGACGTTTTCTTCCACATGGAAGACGTCGGCGGGCCGGACCTCGAGGAAGGCGAAAGTATCGAGTTCGACATCGAACAGGCCCCGAAGGGCCCCCGCGCGACGAACGTCGTCCGGGCGTAATCCCGCTTCGACCGGCGAAGCGACTGACGGTCTTTTTCGTACTCGACGACGGCGAGCGACGGGTCCGGCCTGTCGCTCGTCGCTCGCACCTCGTGTGGCGATCCACTGGCGGTCGTCGCGCCGCCTTCCTGCCCCCCGTCTCACTCGGTCCGCGTGACCGCCTCCTCGTCTCGCTCGGTGCCGAACGGCTCCTTCGGAACGACGGCCGTCGCGACGCCCGCGGCCGCCAGCAACTTCACGACGTCACCGGGGACGAACGGGACGAGTCCCAGTTCGAGGAGTTTGACCAGCGACGGCGCACCGCTCGTAGTCGCGAGCCACGCGTACAGCCACGGCAGGCCGACGCCGTAGATGACGCCGAAGTTAGCGACGGCGAGGACGGCCACGAGCGCGGCGAACCTGCGCGCCTTCAGGTACCGGTCGGTGACGTAGCCGACGACTGCCGCCGCGAGGACGAACCCGACGATGTAGCCGCCGGTCGGGCCGAGAATCTGCCCGAGCCCCCCGGCCGTCCCCGTGAACCACGGGACGCCGGCGGCGCCCAGGATCGCGTACAGTCCCTGACTCGCGCCGCCCCACCGCGCGCCGAGGACCACGCCGGTGAGGAGGACGGCGAACGTCTGTAGCGTGATTGGCACCGGCGTGAACGGCAGTGGGACGCGCACCTGTGCCGCAAGGCCGGTCACCGCCGCAAAGGACAGCGCCAGACCCGCCTTCTGGGCCGTCCCCGCCGCCGCCCTGTACCTGAAGAACCGCAGGCGTGCCCGTTCGAAGCCGTTCGTTCCGCCGTCCACGCTCGCACCACTCCGTGACACGGAGGATGCAACTGGTCGGCCGGTATTATCCCTGGCGTCCGCGGCAGGGTTCAGTCGAATCCGTCCAGTCCCGACTGCCGTCGCTGCAGGCCCTCGGGGTCGTGGACCCACGCCGTTCGCCGGTCACGCTCCGTCTGGGGCGCCACGTCGGGTGGGTCGGCGGCCTCGAACCCCGCACACGACGGGCCACACTCCCGTCCGGGGTCCACCACCCGCCCCTTCCACGCGCAGTACGGGAGACCGCCGCCCCCCGCCACGCACCCCTCGCCCGCGTGGACACACCCCGGGAACGCCTCGGCCGGCGGCCGGAACCCCTTGCCGTACGCTCGCTCGGCGATCCGACGGCGTGCGCGGGCCTTCTCGTCGGCACCCACGACGGCGACGTCCGTCCGCCCCGGTCGTCGCTCGAGGAGTTCCACGCCCGCGTCGTCGGCGCACAGCGGCGTCGGCTCCCGGACCACCTCGACGGCGTCGGGCGCGAGGTCGTCGTCCGCTCCGTCGCCCGCCGTCCGTCCGCCGGCGTCCGGGGCCGCCTCGTCGCCCCCGTTCTCGTAGCGCCAGACGCCGACGGGGTCCGGGAGCCGGTTGAGGTGGGCGCCCGTGACGTGTGAGGCCGTCGCGAGCACCACCTGGTCCACGAGGCCGAGGGCGACGTCGAGGCGGAGTTGCCGTCCGAGAGCGCCGGGCCGGTCGAGGTCTGGCTTGTTCTCGACGGCGGTGATACGGCCGACCCAGTCGGGGTAGCGAGTCACCTGTCGGACCCGCGCCCGTGGCCGGAGACGCTCGTCGCCGTCGAGGTCCCGGCCGCCGCGTTCGCGCTCGAAGAACCCACACTCGACGGCCCGGGCCGCTATCTCGCGGGCCCGCTCCGGCCGACAGTCGAAGGCGGGTGCCACCCGGCGGTAGCGGCCGACGCCGACGTCCGCCTCCACGGCGGCGACCGGTATCGCCGCGTCGGTGATTGCGGCTCGCTCGTCGAACTCCGGTCCGGGTTCGACGACGACGGTGTCGAGGACCCGGCCGCCGGGACGGCGGACGCCGCCGCCGACCTGCCGAGCGACGACGCGACCCGGGTGCTCCAGTCGGGCGCACAGAACCTGTTCGAAGGCGTACTCGCGCACGGGCAGACCACGGAGACCGTGGGCAAAAGCGTCTCGCTCGCTCAGTCGTTCTCGGTCTGCCGGTCGGCCGGCGGTGCGCCCACGGTGAGGCGGTCGTCCCTGCCGACCACGCTGGGGAGGCCGTCGCCCTCGTCGTCGTCGTCACACCGCCGCGAGGATACCGCCGAGGACGGCGTCGATGCGGTCGTCGTTCCATCCCGGCCGGTCGTCGCCCCGTCGAACCGTGTTCGTACCTGACACACGCCGCCGGGAGTAGTTCAAACGATCGACCGTGGCAGTCCGGTTCGGTCGGGTCCCGGGACCGCGGGCGGCCACCGGCTCCGGAGGACGGTCCCACGCCCGGAACCGGCGGTCTCGCGGCTGGCGGTCGTCTCCGGACCGGGGAGTTTATGCCTCGCTCGGGGGTAGAACGGGTAGTAGATGCCTGACTCACGCCACCCGGAGGTGAACATCGGACTGGTCGGTCACGTGGACCACGGCAAGACGACGCTCGTGGAGGCACTCAGCGGCGAGTGGACCGACCAGCACTCCGAGGAGATGAAGCGGGGCATCTCCATCCGCCTCGG
>CAZEIO010000166.1:0-4285 GCA_964512525.1 uncultured Halobacteriales archaeon | reverse complement strand
GCGTCGTCGCGCCGACGACGAGTCCCACGTTGCCGTGTTCGTTCCAGACGTCCGCTAGGGCGGCGACGCGCTCGTACAGCGGCTCGCCGGAGGCAAGTTCGAGGTCCTGCAGGTCCGCGCCGCCGGCGTTCGAGGTCCGGCAGAGCACGAACACGCCCCTGTCGGCCCGGGAGAGAAACGGGGAGAGGGCGTCGCGCCCGAGGTAGGGGTTGACCGTCACCGCGTCGACCCAGTCGAGGACGGCCGCGTACTGGCGGGCACTGTTGCCGATGTCCGCCCGCTTCGCGTCGAGGACCACCGGCACGTCCTTGCCCGCGGCATAGGCCGCCGTCTCTCGCAGGGCGCGCCATCCGTCCTCGCCCTCGTAGAACGCCGCGTTCGGCTTGTACGCCGCCGCGTGTTCGTGGGTCGCGTCGATGACCCGGCGGTTGAACGCCCACCGCGGCAGGTCGTGGTCGGCGGCGTCGGCCGGCAGTCTGTCGAGGGCAGGGTCCAGGCCAACAGAGACCACGCTGTCCACGCGGTCGATCCGCCGTCCCAGTCGGTCGAAGAAGGCCTCGTCCTCGTCCATGCAGTCCACACGGCCGGAGTGCTCAAAAGTCGGCCGGACGCCTCAGAACTGCCCCAGCGAGGTCTGGTCCTCCTTCAGCGCCCGGGCGTCGTGGCCCAGCCGCGTCAACTGGCGGGCGAACTCGTCGGCGAAGCCGTGTTGCGTGTACACCGTCTCGGGGTCCACCGCCTCGACGATGGCCTGCAGTTCCTCGAAGTCGGCGTGGTCAGAGAGGACGAACGCCTCGTCGTAGCCGCCACGGTAGCGGAAGGCGTCGTCCACCGCCCACCCCGAGAATCCGGCCGTGACCGCGCCCGTCTCCGCGGCAAGCCGGTCCACGAAGTCGAGCCGCGCGGACCCCATCGGCAGGACGACGGCGTCGCCCGGGTCCGGGTCGAGACTGTCGTACCGTTCGGCCCCGAACGTTACGTCGGCGTGCGTCTCGATGGCGGCGTTCAGGTCCGCGATGGCGTCGGAGACGAGCAGTCGGGACCGGTCGGAGCGTGCGACGAGTCGCTGGAGTTTCTGTGCCCGACCCAGCGCGTAGCCGAACAGGAGCACCGGGACGTCCACCGTATCGTTCAGCCACGAGACGATGCGACGCTCGAGTTCGTCCTGGTCGGGGAAGACGTACTCCGGGCTGCCGTACGTCGCCTCTATCACGAGGACGTCGGCGGGAACCGGGTCGAACCCCTCGAGGTAGCACCGGTCCCGCGGCGACACGTCACCGGTGTAGAGGTACGTCCGCTCGTCACCCTCGACGCGCACCGCCCGCGACCCGGCGACGTGGCCCGCGTTCTGGAGCGAGACGCGGGGGTGGTCGCCGACCGAGAACTCGGCGTCCGGTCGCCGGACGTCGGCGAGAGCCGCCGTCGTCGGCGAACAGACCACCTCGTCGGGCGCCGTCGCGGTCTCGAACAGGTGGTCGCCGTGGGCGTGGGTCGTCACGTTCACGTCGCCGTCGGGTGTGTCGGCGTCCGCCACGACCCGTCCCACTCCGGCGGCGTCGATGTGGACGCCGTCGCCCAACCGAACCGTCACCGCCTGGTCACGGGCGGACTACCCTCGCCGGCGGCTTGTGCCTTTCCCGTCCGGTCGGAGGACACCGGCCAGCCGTCACTGGTGCTCGTACAGCGTTCTCACTCGCTCCAGCGTGTCGGCGTCGTCCGGTCCGAGGTCCTCGCGCACCCCCTCGAACCGGGGGAACCGGAGCGCGTACCCCGACCCGTACTTCGGTGACGCCTGTATCTCCTCGTAGGCCACCTCGAGGACCACCGCTGGCGTCACCTGCACCTCGCGGCCGTCGCGGTCGGTGACGAGTGCCTCGAGGCGGTCGGTCAACGCGGCCAGTTGCTCGTCGCTGTAGCCCGTCGAGAGTCGCCCCACCTCCTGCAGGTCGCCGCCGGGGCCGCGACAGGCGAGGTAGAGCCGCCCGAGCATGTTGCGCCGCCGACCCTCGCTGTACCGCGCCCGGGTCACCACGAGGTCAAGCGGCTCCATGACCGGCTTCACCTTCGTCATGTAGCCCACGCGCCGGCCCGGCTGGTAGGCCGCCGAGAGGTTCTTCAGCACGAGTCCCTCGTGTCCCGCCGACAGCGCCGTCTCGTGCAGGTCGTGGATGCCCTCCTCGCCCACCGACGCGTACCGGCGGTGCTCCGCGCGCTCGAGTTCGAACGCGGCCGGCGCCAGGACGTCGTCGAGGCGGTCCAGTCGCTCCCGTAGCGGTCGCTCGACGAGCGTCTCGCCGTCGAGGTAGAGACAGTCGAACAGGTGGACGACCGCCGGGATCGCCTCGACCATCTCGGCGACGTCGTGCTTGCGCTTGATGCGCCGGGAGAACGTCTGGAAGGGGACCGGCGTCCGGGTCTCGGGGTCGTGGCCCACCATCTCGCCGTCGAGGACGAACCGGTCGGCCGCGACGTTTTCCTCCACGGCCGCGACGGCGTCGGGGAACTGCGCCGTCACGTCCTCGAGGCGGCGCGTGAACAGGCGAACCTCGCCGTCGCGGCCGTGTACCTGGACGCGGACGCCGTCGTACTTCGTCTCCGCGAGGACGTTCTCGGGGTCTTCGGCGACGTCCGCGATGCCTGCCGAGAGACTCTCGCTGTCGTCCGCGAGCATCGCGCCGACCGGGCGAAACAGCGACACGTCAAGGTCGTCGAGTCCCGACATCCCCTCGTCGCGGGCCGTCTCGGCGACGACGCGGTAGTCGTTCGTCACCTGGTAGGCACGCTCGACGGCCGCGACGGCGGCCTCGGAGCCGTCGAGGAACGCCTCGGCGACGGCGTCGCGGATCGTCCCCTCGCCCACGCCGATGCGGAGGTGGCCCAGCGCGGTCCGGACGACGTACTTCGCCTCTCGCGGGTCGGCGTCGGCGACCAGGCCGGCGACGGCGTCCACCCGGCGGGCCTCGCTCCCCTCGCCCTCGTAGGTCGCGATGTCGCGCAGGTCCCGGTACACCCGCTCGACGGTGAGCGGCTCCGAGAACAGCGTCTGCTGGCGGGCGTCCGCGACCGCCCGCTCGGCCGCGGTCCCGAGGTCACCCGTGTCGCGCCAGTCCGCCTCGATCTCTTCGTGCGAGACGCCCGTGGCCTTCGCGACCGCGTCGGCGGTGAGCGAGGAGGAGACGCCGATGTCGTCGCTCTCGTGGGCGGCAAAGAGGTTCCCCTGGAGCAACTTCACGAGTACCGGGAGTTCGTCCTCGTCTGCCGCCGACAGCGTCGCCGCGACGACCCTGCGCTTCTCGGTGTCGGCCGCGGTGTCCGCGAGTCGGTCGTAGCGGTCAGCCAGCGCGGCGTAGTCCATCGACTCGTCGCCGGTAGCCGGTCGGCGGGCTTAAGCCCTGCCGACCGCCGGCGTCAGCGCTCGGTGGCGACCTCCGTTCGACCGTCGTCGCTCCCGGTTCTGGCCGCCGTCTCGGCGGTTTCCTCGCGACCCTCGTCGGCGTCGGACGCAGGTCGCTCGCGTCGGTCCCCGCTCGCTCCGGCCCGGACTGTCTCGTCGTCGGGCGTCTCGCTCTCCCGCCGGCGGTGGGCGTCCTCCTCGGCTCCCCACCGCCACGCCTCCCACGCCACGTCCGCGAGGACGTGCAGGTAGAGGACCAGCGCGGTAACGAAGCCGAGTGCCTGCAGGCCGACGGCGTAGAGGGCGGCGACGAGGAGACCGGCGAGCAACAGGTGCGAGACGAGTCGCTGGTAGCCGCCGACCTCGCCGGGTTCGATCAGGTCGGACTGGTCGGTGAGGAGGAGGCGCGGGTTCCACAGACCGCGCCGGAGCGTCCGCCAGTCGCCGACGTTCAGGCGGGCTACCGGGAAGTGGTCGAGGTCCACGAACACACCGAGGACGGCGGCGTACAGCACCACAGCCACTGGCGGGAGACCGGTCACGACGGTCACCGACAGCACCACGCCGAGGACGACAGACAGCAACAGGTGGTGGTGCGAGCGCACGGACGGCCGTACGGGACGGACGCACCTCAACGTGGCGGCGCTACTGGAAGCCGCGCCCGACGCCGTCGTCCTCGACGAGGTCCTCGAACTCGGCCTCGAGTGCGGCCTCGGCGTCCTCGAAGGTGTTCGAGAGCGCATCGAGGGACTCCGGGCGGTCGTACGAGTCGTACTCCATCGGGCCGTAGGCGGGCGACTCGACGGCCTCCATCACGTCCTCGAAGAGGTGTTCCGGCTCGGTCGGCGCCTCCTCGTGTGTCCGGAGCACCTCTCGCAGTCGGCGGCCGAT
>CAZEIO010000165.1:0-4288 GCA_964512525.1 uncultured Halobacteriales archaeon | reverse complement strand
GCCTCGCCGTGCATGCCAGTCTTGCCGACTATCTCGATGACCTCGGCGGGCGTGGACCCGCTCTCCTCTTCGGCGCTCATCTACCTGAGTTCCCCGACCTTCTCCTCGATGTCGTCCACCGTGGCGTCGGCGTCGCCGGGGTCCACGATGGCCGCGGCCGCCGACCCGACCTCGAGGCCGGCCGCACGGCCGACGTCGTCCTGTTCGTCCACGAAGACGTACGCCACGTCACGCTCGTCGGCGAGTTCCGGCAGGTGCATCACGATCTCCTCCGGCGTGACGTCCTCGGCGACGAGAACGAGGCGTGCGTTGCCGCGCTCTATCGCCTTCGTCGTCTCGTTCGTTCCCTTTCGTACCGTTCCCGTGTCCCGGGCGACCTCGAGAGCCTCGAGGGCGTCCTCTTGGAGGTCTTGCGGGACGTCGAAGTCCACGTACACTGGCATATCTTTGGTCACCTCCCGCACGTGGGTTCGGGCGAGCCGAGTGCAGAGACCCGTCGGCCCGCCCTCACCACCCCGTACGGAGCGTACACTTACCTATTCTATCCCCTCACAAAAGCGCTTTCAAACGTCCGTCTGCCCCGAGAGACCGTCACACGGTCACGGGAGAAAACGTCTTGCCGCCGGCCCCGCTACCACTGAACAGTGACGTCCGACCACGGCGAGCCGTCGGACCGCGACGCCACGGCCGACAGCGACGGCGCCCGGCCGGTCGCGACCCTGGCCCCCTCGCTCCGGAGCGTCGCCCGCCGGACCGACCAGCGTCGTCTCCTCGTCGTCGCCGGCGACGACGCCGACGCCGTGGACGGGGCGGCCGTCGCCGCCCTCCGGGCAGCAGAGGTGTCTCCGGCGGGTACCACGCTCGTCGGCGACCGCGACGTCGCCGGACTGGACTGCGAGCGCCACTCGCCGGACCACGCCCGCGAACTCCTCGGCACCACCCGCGAGGCCGTCGTCTTCGACGGCCGGGACCGCCTCGTGCCGAACGCTCTCGGGAGCGTGGTCGGCTGCGTGGACGGCGGCGGACTCCTCCTCCTCCTCGCGCCCGCCCTCGAGACCTGGCCCGACCGGACCGACGACTTCGACGCCACCCTCGCGGCCCCGCCGCACGACCCGGGCGACGTGAGCGGTCGGTTCCGTCGCCGGTTCGTCGAGACGCTCCGCGACCGCTCCGGCGTCGCCGTGTTCGACGCCGACGAGGGTCGGGTCCTCGAGACCGGTGACGAGGACGAGCGGGCCACGCCGGGTGCCGTCGCCGAGGACCACTCGCCGGCCGGTGACGGCGCGTCCGGCGACGATGACGACCGCGGGTTCCCGGCGGCCGTCCTCGGGGCCACGCGAACCGGCGACCAGCGGCGGGCGGTCGCTGCCCTCGAGACGGTGGCACCGACGGTCGCGGCAGGTGCCGACGGTGACTCCGCGGTGGAACCACGGGCGGCGGTCATCGAGGCCGACCGCGGCCGCGGGAAGTCGAGTGCCGCGGGCCTCGCCGCCGGTGCCGTCGCGGCCGACGGCGGCGACGTCACCGTCACTGCCCCCGGTCGGTCGGCCGCGGCCGAGGTACTCGCCCGCGCCCGGGACGTGACCGAGACGCTCGACGTCCGGGCCGAAGACGGTAACGACGGGCCCGTCCGGACCACCACCGGCGGGGTGGTGCGCTTCCGGCCACCGGCGACCGCCGCCGACCGAGCGGCCACGACGGACCTCCTGGTCGTGGACGAGGCTGCCGGGATTCCCGTGGAGCGTCTCGCGGACACGCTGGCGGCCGACCGCGTCGTGTACGCAACGACGGTCCACGGCTACGAGGGCACGGGCCGCGGGTTCGCGGTCCGCTTCCGCGACCGCCTCGCCGACGCCGACCACGCCGTCACCGAGGTGCGACTCGCGACGCCGGTGCGCTACGCCGCCGGCGACCCCGTCGAGGCGTGGGCGTTCGACGCCCTCCTCCTCGACGCGCGGCCACCCGTCGCGGCGGTCGTCGCCGACGCGACCCCCGAGAACGTGACCTACCAGACGCTCGACCGCGACGCACTCGTCGCCGACCGCACGCGACTGCGGGAGACGGTCGGTCTCCTCGCCCGGGCACACTACCGGACGGACCCCGACGACCTCGCACGACTGCTCGACGCACCGAACGTCACCGTCCGGGCGCTCACTACGCCTCCCGACGGCGACCGGCCGGGCCACGTCGTCAGCGTCGCCCTCCTCGCACGCGAGGGCGGGCTCCCGGCAGAGCGCCGCGCGGCGATGTACGAGGGTGAGCGAATCCGCGGCCACATGGTGCCGGACGTGCTGACCTCGCAGTTGCGGGACCCCGACGCCGGCGCGCCACGGGGCCTCCGCGTCCTCCGCATCGCCACGCACCACGCCGTCCGGTCGCGTGGCCTCGGGTCGCGACTGCTGGCGGCAGTCGAGGACGAGTTCGCCGACCCCGATGGAGAGGACTCCCACCGCGTGGACTATCTCGGCGTCGGCTTCGGCGCGACGCCACGGCTCCTCCGCTTCTGGGCGCGCAACGGCTACCGCACGGTCCACCTCTCGCTGTCGCGCAACGACCGTTCCGGCGAGCACTCCGCGGTCCTCCTGCGCGGCCTGACCGAGTCCGGCGACGCCCTCGCGGAGCGACACGGACGCTGGTTCCGCGAGCGGATGGTCTCGGCACCCTCCGGACCGCTTGCCGACCTCGACCCCGACGTGGTCGGGGCCGCACTCCGCGCCGCTGGGGTCGAGGGCGACGACCCCGCCCCCGACCTCTCCGACCGCGAGTGGCGCCTCGTCGCCGGCGCGGCGTACGGTCCCGGTCTCTACCAGATCCGGCCAGCACCTTTCCGCCGGCTGGCGGTCGCTGCGTTAACAGACCCCAGACGGCCGCTCTCGGACCGCCAGGAGCGACTGCTCGTCGCCGTGGTCCTGCAGGGCCGTCCAGTCGATGCCGTCGCCGACGACCTCGGCTACCACTCCGTGGGAGAGTGCCTGCGGGCGGTCGGGACGGCACTCGCGACGCTGTGTGACCGCTACGGCGGCCGGGTCGTCCACGAGGAACGGTCACGGTACGAGGACTGACCGTCGCGACCTCATCCAGAGCCGTCCAGATTCGTGGTCCGCGGGGCGACACCGGGATCGTTTTTACCCGGTGGCCCGGACCGACCGACGTGCCCGTTGACCTCGTCCTCGTCGTCGCGGTGACGCTTCTCGTCGCCGGCGTCGCCGGCGCGGTCCTGCCCTTGGTCCCCGGACCGGCGCTGTCGGTCGCCGGCGTCCTCCTCTACTGGTGGCACACCGGCTACGCCGTCCCGTCGGCGTCGGTCGTCGCCGCTCTCGTCGCAGTGGGGGTGGCCGCGACGGCGGTCGAGGTCGGCGCGGAGTTCGTCGGTGCGCGTGCGGGCGGGGCCTCGACGCTCGCGTCGGTCCTCGGCGTCGCCGTCGGTCTCGCGCTCCTGTTCGTCGTCGGCCCGGTGGGGATGCTCCTCGGTATCGCCGGCACGATAGTCGTCGTAGAGGTGTACCGTGGTGCGTCGCTTCGCACGGGCCTCCGGGCCGCGGCGCTCGCGGTCGCGGCCGGACTCGCCTCCGGCGTGGTACAGACGGTCCTCGCGGGGACGATGCTGGTCGTCTTCCTCCTCGCCGTCCTGTGACCGCCCCGGCTTGGAACCACAACTGTCGTTACCCTAGAGTCCCGACCGCCGCGAGTGGTCGAGTGGGTCGAGGACTCCGAGGGGGCCTGCCAGGTGGCGGACTGTGACCGGCCGGCGGCGGTCAGACTCGACGTGCCGTGGGCCGGAGAGCGCGTCGTCTGCCTGCCACACGGCCGGACCTGGAGTCAGCGGGAGGGCGTGGTCGCTACGGCGCTGTCGGCGGCCGCGGACGAACTCTCACAGGGACACGCGGAGGACGACGGCACCGACGGGGCGTGAGCGGCGCCGGTATCGGGCCGAACCGGGTCGTCTACAGGTGTACGTCCATCATGACCTCGTCCACGTAGTCGTCGTCGATGCGGTAGTGGTCCTCGCGGACGGCCTCGACGGCCCAGCCCTGTGCCTCGAGGAAGGAGATGGCCGCCTCGTTCGTGGCGGGCGCGGACTGGTAGAGACGCTCTAGGTCGCGGCCCCGGGCCCACTCCGTCGCGCGGTCGAGGAGGCGCGGACCGATGCCGTGGCCGCGATACTCCTCGAGAACGCCGAGGGTGAGTTCGGCGGTGTGTGCCAGTTTCTCGACCTCGGGCACGTGGAGGTGGACCCAGCCGACGACGTCGTCCCCGACGGTGGCGACGAAGAACATCCGCGACTCCA
>CAZEIO010000164.1:0-4294 GCA_964512525.1 uncultured Halobacteriales archaeon | reverse complement strand
CGGTGACGGTCCCGACCGTCGAGCGGGGGTTGTTGGCGGCGTTCTTCTGGTCGATGGAGATGGCCGGCGACAGGCCCTCCACCGTCTCCACCTGTGGCTTGTCCATCTGGCCGAGGAAGTTCCGGGCGTACGCCGACAGCGACTCGATGTACCGGCGCTGTCCCTCGGCGTACACCGTCTCGAAGGCCAGCGAGGACTTGCCCGACCCCGACAGGCCGGTGACGACGTTGAACGACTCCCGCGGGATGTCCACGTCCACGTCTTTCAGGTTGTGTTCCTCCGCGCCACGGACGGTGATGTACTCCTTCATCGCTCCCTCGCGCTGCGCTCTGCTACCGGTCGCTCGACGAGTGGTCGCATACGTTCGACTGGATCCCCCGCCCCATAGACCCATCGACGATCCCCGGAACGAAACGTACGAGTCGTTCCGCCGGCCAGCCCCCACCGTGACCGACGACGCCGACGAACACCCGCTCGCGCGACTCGACCCTCTCCCGTTGCTTCCCCCACGGCTCCGGACGCCGGCCGCCCGCGTTCTCTGGCTCTGTCTCTTGCCGGCGTACCTGACCGGGCTCGGTCTCGGACTCCTCGGGCGAGCACTCGGCGTCGAGCGGTACCTCGAGCCCGTCATCACGTGGCTCGTCGCACCCTCTTTCTACCTGTACGAGCAGTACTGGGCGCCGTGACCGGTGGCGCTCTCGCTCGAGGGTCGAGGGCCGGTGCGACGGATAGCAGACCGTGCATCGACACCGCTACCGTGTTTCCCGCGACGGCCGTCGGTCGTTCGGGTTCCGCACTCGGTCGTTCGTCCGTGGTGCCGGCGCGTCCGCGGGTGTCCGGTCTCGGCGGCACTGTCTTGCCACGCGAGACGCTGCACAAGATACTCTTCTCCCTGCGTTCTGTTCGACGACCGTGACGAACGAGAACCCACACACGGAGGTCGAACCGGACCCGACTCCGAACACGAGCGTGTTCGTCGGTGGTGCGCGGACCGTGGCGCAGGCATTCGTCGCGGCTCTGGGCACGCTGTCGATCCTGTCTGCGGTCGACGCGTACACCGGGTACACGTCGAACCCGGCGTTCGAGACGGTCTTCGTCGTGTTGTTGCTCAGTTTCGGCTTCACGCTGCTGTTTATGGCCGTCTCGGGCGTCCTCGCCGCCGCGATCGACCACGCCGCCGCCGGCTGATCGTCGTCTCGCCCCGCCCCCTCGGCGTCGACGCGGGAGTAAACCGCCGCCGGCGTCGCTTGCGGTCGACTCACCCCCCGCGGAATCGACCGTCGCCCGTCCCGGGCTCTTATTGCACTCGACCGACGAGCGGGTCCCGTGATGGAGGTGACACTCGTCGTGGGTGGCCTGTTTTTTGTCGCCGTTGGCGGTCTCGCGGTCCTGAATCACCCCGTCGTGGACCGGTTCAACCGCACCGTGAAGGCACTCGGGACGACGCGACGTGCCGCCGACGTCGAGATGAGCGGCGTCTCGGTCCTCGTCGGTCGGGTCGCTGGCGCTCTCATCGCCCTCTGGGGCGTCGGGATGATCCTCGGTGGCCTCTGAGTCAACTCGCGGGTCCGTGACTACACTCTGCTCTGTCGGCCGCGCCCGCTCAGACCTCCTCGGGGAGCCATCCCCCGGAGACCTCGACGTTCGCCCCGCTGACGTAGTCGGAGTCGGGGTCGAGGAAGAACATCGTCGCCTGCACCATGTCCGCGAACGACGCGGGCCGGCCGCGGGGCAGTTCGTCGGGGAACTCGTCGGAGTTCTCGACGACGTACGGCGAGACGGCGTTGACCGTGATGCCGTCGTCGGCGGTGTCGGCCGCGAGCATCCGTGTGAACATCAGCACAGCCGCCTTCGCCATGAAGTAGGGCGCGTTCACGGGGTTGACGAGGGCGCGGTCCGCGGAGGCGTAGCCGACGTTGACGATGCGGCCGTCGCCGGCGGCGCGCATCCCCGGCAGCGCCCGCTTCGAACAGAGGTAGGTGCCGTTGACGTTCGTCTCCCAGACGGTGTTCCACGTCTCGAAGTCGATGTCGGCCCAGTGGTCGGGGGCGAAGGCACCGACGTTGTTGACGAGGACGTCCACGGTGCCGAGGTCGGTCTCCACCTCGTCGAAGGCGGTGTCCACGGAGTCGGGGTCGGTCACGTCCATCCGGACGCCCGTCGCGGCGACGCCCTCGTCCCGGGCCTCGGCGACGACGTCCGCGGCGGCGTCCTCGGAGGTGCGGTACTGGACGGCGACGCTCGCGCCGTTGCGGGCGGCGGCGAGTGCCAGTTCGCGGCCGACGCCGGTCGCCGACCCGGTGACGAGTGCGACGCGGTCGGAGAGGTCGGGTGTTATCACGTGCGTCACTCGGCGTCCGGGCACTAAGTCTCGGTCGGTCCCGTCGCGACCCCCGTGACGACGAGACGGCGGCGGCACGGTCGGTCGCCGCCCCGGTGACGAAGCGGTTATATGGCGGCCGTGGCTTCTCTACAGTAGGTTCTGGAGGCCCCGATACGATGTCAGAGAGCGACCCCGACGCGGCGGCCGAGACGACACCGGACGACCAACGGGGTCTCCGCACGCCCATCGTGGCCGTCCTCGGCCACGTGGACCACGGCAAGACGACGCTCTTGGACACCATCCGTGGCTCCGCCGTCAGCGAGGCCGAGGCCGGCGCCATCACCCAGCACATCGGCGCGACCGCCGTGCCCCTCGACGTCGTCTCCGAGATCGCGGGCGAACTCGTCGACCCCGACGACTTCGACCTGCCGGGGCTGCTGTTCATCGACACGCCGGGCCACCACTCGTTCACCACGCTGCGCTCCCGTGGCGGCGCACTCGCCGACATCGCCGTCCTCGTGGTGGACGTCAACGACGGCTTCCAGCCCCAGACCGAGGAGGCCGTCGAGATACTAAAACGCACGGAGACGCCGTTCATCGTCGCCGCCAACAAGGTGGACACCATCCCCGGCTGGCAGTCCGAGGCGAACGCCCCGATACGGGCCGTCCTCGAGCGACAGAACGACCGCGTCCGGAGTACGTTCAACGAGTCGGTGTACGACATCGTCGGCGACCTCTCGGCGGCGGGATTCAACGCCGACCTCTACTGGCAGGTGCCGAACTTCCAGGAGAACGTCGGTGTCGTCCCCGTTTCCGCCGAGACGGGCGAGGGCCTGCCCGACCTGCTGACGGTGATGATGGGGCTCTCACAGCGGTACATGAAGGAGGCGATGGCCATCGACACGGCCGGTCCCGGCGTCGGTACCGTCCTCGAGGTGACCGGCGAGAAGGGCTTCGGCACCACCCTCGACACGGTGCTGTACGACGGGACCGTCCACGAGGACGACCAGATAGTCGTCGGCAGCACCGCAGAGCCGATCGTCACCGACGTGCGGGCACTACTCCAGCCTCGACCGCTCGCGGAGATACGCACCGAGAGCCGGTTCGAACAGGTCGAGTCGGTCTCGGCGGCGGCCGGCATCAAGGTGGCTGCGCCCGGTCTCGACGGCGCGATGGCCGGCGCACCCGTCCGCGTCGTCGGCGACCGCGACGTCGAGGACGTTGTCGCCGAGGTGCGGGCCGAACTCGCCGACCTCGCGGTGACGACCGACGACGACGGGGTCGTCCTCAAGGCCGACACGCTCGGCAGTCTGGAGGCGATGGCGAACGCCCTCGACGAGGCGGAGATTCCGGTGATGCGGGCCGAGGTCGGCGACGTGGCTCCCCGGGACGTCAGCGTCGCCGAGACGGCCGGCGACCCGGTTCACCGCGCCGTCATCGGCTTCAACGTGGACGTCCTCGACGACGCCGAACGCGCCGCCGACGAACAGGACGTCGAACTGTTCACTCACGACGTCATCTACCGCCTCGTCGAGGCGTACGAGGAGTTCGTCACCGGCATCGAGGAGGCCCAACAGGAACAGGTGCTGGAGAACGTCACCCGGCCGGCCCGCTTCCGGGTGCTCGTGGACCACGTCTTCCGGCAGTCCGACCCCGCAGTCGTCGGCGTGGACGTCGTCTCTGGCACCCTCAAGCGCAACGTCCCCGTCGCGCTGTTCGACGGCCCGGAACCGGAGCGTGTGGGCGTCCTCAAGAGCATTCAGAACCAGGGCGAGGACGTGGACGAGGCCCGTGCCGGCGACAGCGTCGCCGTCTCCATCGACGGTCCGACCGTGGGCCGGGACATCGACGAGGGCGACGAACTGTGGGTGGACCTCCCCGAGAAGCACGCGAAGGTCCTCGAACAGGAACTCAAAGAGGACATCCCCGCCCACGAACTGGAGGCGCTGAACGCCTTCCTCGAGAAGCGCC
>CAZEIO010000163.1:0-4398 GCA_964512525.1 uncultured Halobacteriales archaeon | reverse complement strand
GTCCTCGAGTCCACGCTGTCGAACATCGTTCCGCCGCTGACCACCGCCGACCGCACGCTGATGCTCGTGGACGAGTTCGAGGCCATCACCGAACCCGGTCGGGCGGCCGACCTGTTGCACGGCCTGGTCGGCCTGACCGTCGAGCGGGACGCACTCGGCGTGTTCGTCACACACCTCGCGGACGACCTCGCGCCGCTGCCCGACGCCGCCCGCACCGACGGCATCTTCGCGCAGGGACTCGACGCGGACCTGACCCTGCAGGTGGACTACCAGCCCCGGTTCGACACCGTCGGCCGTTCGACGCCGGAGTTCATCGTCTCGCGACTGCTCGCGGACGCGGCCGGCGCGGAGCGACGCGGGTACGAGGTGCTGGCCGAGGCGGTCGGCGAGTCGGCCGTCCAGCGGACGCTCGCCGACGCCCGCTGGCGGGAGGCGAGTGCCGGCGACTCCTGAGTCCGCTCACCGGCGGTCGCGCCGCCCGGCGTGCCGGAGGCCGACGCTTTTTGTGTCCGGCGGTCGGCCGTCGTCCTATGGCAACGACCGACGAGCCATCCGAGGCCGAGGGTGACGTGCCGGCGGCCTACGACCACCTCATCGAGCGGTACAAGCGAGTGGCGAACCTCAACCACGCGGGGGGCTACCTCAACTGGGACCAGCAGGTGACGATGCCGGAAGACGGCGACACCGCCCGTGCCCAGCAGATGGCCGCGCTCTCGACGACCACGCACGAACTGATGACCGACGAGGACGTGGGCGAGTGGCTGGACGCCCTCGCGGACGCGGACCTCACCCCGGGGCAGGCGGCGAACGTCCGCGAGATTCGGCGGGACTACGAGCGCCGCGACCGGGTGCCCGCGGCCCTCGCGGGCGAGATAAGCGAGACGAGTTCGACCAACCAGCGCATCTGGCAGGAAGCCAAGGCCGAGGACGACTTCGAGGCGTATGCGCCCCGGCTGGAGAAGACCCGCGACCTCCACATCGAACGGGCCGAGCACATCGACCCCGACAAGAGCCCGTTCGAGGTGATGTACGAGGACTCGCACCCGTACCTCTCCATCGACACCACCGAGCGCATCTTCGAGGAACTCCGGGCGGAACTGCCCGAGATGGTCGCCACCATCCGCGAGGACGGCGACGACCTCGCGACCGTCGAGGAACCGACGGACGTGGACGTCCAGCGCGAGATTTCCGAGCGCGTCCTCGACTTCCTCGGGTACGACCGCTCGCGCGGCCGACTGGACACTGCCCCGCACCCGTTCATGACGGGCACGCAGTACGACGCCCGCGTCACCACGCGGTTCAGCCCCGACGACCCGATGGACGCACTGACGGCGACCGTCCACGAGTTCGGCCACGCGACCTACCAGTTGGGCCTGCCGAAGGAGCACTACGCCACGCCGCTGGGCGAGTCCGACCGCTCCATCCACGAGTCCCAGAGTCGCTTCTGGGAGAACCACGTCGGTCGCACGAAGCCGTTCTGGGAGGCCTTTCTCCCCGAGATAGAGGACCTGCCGGGCTTCGACGTCACGCCGCAGGAGGCGTACGAGGCGGCCAACCAGATCTACCCGGACAACCTCATCCGGGTGCAGGCCGACGAACTCACCTACCACATGCACATCATCCTGCGCTCGGAGATCGGTCGGCAGTTCGTCGAGGGCGACCTCGACGTGGACGAGATCCCACAGGTGTGGAACGACAAGATGGACGAGTACCTCGGGGTCCGGCCCGAGACCGACAGCGAAGGCTGTCTGCAGGACATCCACTGGACCTCCCGGTTCTCGGCGTTCCAGGGGTACACCATCGGCTCGGTGTTCGCCGCGCAACTCGACGCGGCCATCCGAGACGACCTCGACGTGGACGCCCTCGTCCGGGAACGCGAGTTCGAGCCGATCCACGAGTGGATGACCGACCACGTCCACAGCCACGGGCGGCGCTACACGACGCCCGAACTGATCGAGGAGGCCAGCGGCGAACCGCTGACCGCCGAGTACTTCCTCGACTACGCCCGCGAGAAGTTCTCCGACCTCTACGGCGTCTCGCTGTAGGCGTCGGCCTCCCGCCCTCGCGGCGACGGAGCGTTTTTGCCGGTCCGGTTCGTTCTCTCTTTCGTGCGCGTCGTCACGCTCCTGCCGTCGGCCACGGAAGTCGTGTGTGCCCTCGGCGTCGATCCCGTCGGTGTCTCTCACGAGTGTGACTATCCCCCCCGAGTCGCCGACCTGCCGTCGGTCAACAGCGCCCGGGTGGACGCCGAGGCATCGACCGCCGAGATCAACCGACAGGTCGTCGAGGCCGAACGCGGCGGCGGCGTTTACGAGATAGACCTCGACACGCTGGAACGTCTCGACCCCGACCTGATCGTCACGCAGGGGGTCTGTGACGTCTGTGCGGTGGACTCGGTACTGGTCGAGGAGGCCGTCGCCCGGACCGACGTGGACGCGGCGGTACTGACGACGGACCCCCACAGTCTCGCGGACGTCCTCGACGACGTCCGACGGGTCGGGCGGGCACTCGGCCGCGAGGAGCGAGCGAGCGACCTCGTCGCCGACCTGCGGGACCGGGTCCGGGCGGTCGGCGAGCGCCTGCCACACGCGCCGCCCGCCGCGGCCCGCGCGGACCTCCTCGGGGCGGACGCCGTCGCCGACGACGCCGGCACCGACCCGACGCCGGACGCGGACCGTCCCCGCGTGGCCGTCCTCGACTGGACGGACCCGCCGATGGTCGGCGGCCACTGGCTGCCGGGGATGGTCGAGTACCTCGGCGGTGAGTACGGGCTCTCGGGACGTGGGGCGGCGTCCCGCGTCCACGAGTGGGCCGCGATACGCGAGTACGACCCCGAGTACCTCGTCGCGGCGCCGTGTGGCTTCTCGGTCGAACAGACGCGCGAGAACGTCACGGACCTGACGGAGCGACCGGGGTGGGACGACCTCACCGCCGTCCGCGAGGGCCGGGCCTACGTGATGGACGGGCACGACTACTGCAACTGCCCCGGTCCGCGACTGGTGGACACGCTCGAGTACCTCGCGTGGGTGCTGTACCCCGACCGCTTCGAGCGTCCGCCGGAGTCGGCACTGGTCGAGGTCGCGTCGCTCACGCCGGTCGCGGACGCCGACTGACGCAGCCGGCCGAGCCGTTCGAGTCGCCACCACTCGCCAGACTGGGGTTCGCCCCCGGCCGGTCCGACCGCCGCGAGTGCCGGTGCCGGTGACGACGACTCTCGACGGCCTCACCCCCCATACTGCGGGTGACCGTGTGGTGTGTCACCGCCACCCGAGGATTTATGCCCCTCACCGCCGTATCGCGTAGTTATGTCGTCCACTCCCGACGGCGGCGACGAGGTCATCGACCGATTCCTGTCGCGGCGCGACCTCGGCGAGCCGGTACGTTGGGAAGAGAGCTACAACAAAAAGCAGTGCCCGGAGTGCGGTGGCGTCCACGACCCCGGCGCGACGAGTTGTACCGTCTGTGGCTGGACGCCACAGTGACGACCGACCGGTGTCTCTGGCCGACTCGGCAACGGAGTGACGCTTCCTGTGCCCGCGAGCCACGGCAGTACCGTCACCGGCGAACCCCGGAGAAATCGGCGTGTCTGTCCGTGTAACGACAGCATTATATCGGGTGATATCCCACTGCCGCACGGACCTACTATGCCGGAATGTCAGAACTGTGGGGCGTTCGTGACGGAGGCGTACGCACGAGTGTTCACGCCGCGGGGCGTGGACGACCCTCGTGTCTGTCCGGACTGTAAGGACAAGATACGTGACGGCAGCGACGTTCGCGAGGCGCGGTCGCCGCGGAACAACTGACGGCACCGTTCTCTCTCCCGTCGGCTCCGACCCGAGAGCGCCGCGCCTCGCCACGACGAGACGCCGCCGACGAGTCTCCCCTCTGGCGTGGGGCCGGACGCGGGCGGCATCTCCGTTCCGAGTCTCTTTTAACTCTTCCGGACCAGTAAATGGACAATGGACGACGCGAACCTGCAGGTGACTCGTCTGTTCGGGGGCCCGGGGAGCGGGAAGACGACGGCGCTTCTCGACCGCGTCGAGGAACTCCTCGAGGAAGGCATCGACGTCCGAGACATTCTGGTCGTCTCGTACACCCGGGCGGCGGCCGCCGAGATTCGCGAGCGACTGGCGGACCGACTCGACGAGAATCCCCGTGCCTTGCAGGGCAACGTCTGCACGATGCACGCGAAGGCGTACGAACTGCTCGACCTCTCCCGCGGGGACGTTGTCGGGGAAGACGACAAGCAGGAGTTCTGTGAGGAGTTCGGCGTCGAGTTCGAGGACGAGTACTCCGGTGCCGCCCGCCGCACGGCCCGGTCCACGACGCTCGGCAACAAGATAATCGCCACCAGCCAGTGGCTCCAGCGCACCCGCCGCGACGTGGCCGACTGGTACG
>CAZEIO010000162.1:0-4402 GCA_964512525.1 uncultured Halobacteriales archaeon | reverse complement strand
TAGACGAACTGCAGGACCTCGACGTTGACGAGGTCGCGGAACTGCTCCCCGCACGACAGCGGCGAACCATCGAGCGCGGCCTGAGCGCCGAACACCAGAAGCTCCTCGAGAAGGCCCGCGAGGCCGACCCAGAGGAGACGGCCAGCGAGCCCATCCGGACGCACCTGCGGGACATGCCAGTCCTGCCGGCGTTCGTCGAGAAGACGTTCGCGGTGTACGACGGTCAGGAGTTCGAGCGCGTCCAGGTCGAGCCGGAGATGCTCGGCCACTATCTGGGCGAGTTCGTCCTGACCCGCCGCGACGTCGAACACGGACAGGCGGGCATCGGCGCGACGCGCTCCTCGAAGTTCGTACCGCTCAAGTAATCCATGGGAATCAACTACTCAGTCGACGTCGACCCGGAGACCACCGCGAAGGCGATGCTCCGGGAGCGACACGTGAGCCACAAGCACAGCGTCGCCATCTCGCGGGAGATAAAAGGCAAGACGGTCGGGGAGGCCGAGTCCTACCTCGAGGCGGTCGTCGATGGGGAGCGGTCGGTGCCCTTCCGTGCCCACAACAGCGGCGTGGGCCACCGGAAAGACATCGACGGCTGGGACGCCGGGCGCTACCCGGAGAAGGCCAGCGAGGCCTTCCTCGACCTCCTCTCGAACGTCTCGAACAACGCCCGCCAGCAGGGCTTCGAGCCGGAGGAGATGGAGATAGCCCACGTCGCCGCCCACAAGGTCGGCGAGGTAGAGGGCCGCACGCCGCGGGCGTTCGGTCGCTCCTCGCCGTCGAACACTCCGGAGGTGGACGTGGAACTCGTCGTCGAGGCCGACGAGCCGCCACAGGGAGGTGAGTCCGATGAGTGACGAACAGGACTTCATCCACCAGGGCCTCCAGCGCACCCAGATCGACCGGTTCTTCGAGGACGAACTCGGTCGCGCCGGCTACGGCGGCATGGAGATGGCCCCGACGCCGATGGGCACCCAGATAGTGCTCAAGGCCGAGAAGCCGGGGATGGTCATCGGCAAGGGTGGCGAGAACATCCGGAAGGTGACGACGGCCCTCGAGGAGCAGTTCGACCTCGAGGACCCCCAGATCGACGTGCGCGAGGTGGACGAGCCGGACCTGAACGCCCGGATCGTCGCGGACCGCCTCGCGAACGCGCTCGAACGGGGCTGGTACTTCCGGAACGCCGGTCACACGACCCTCGAACGGATCATGGACGCCGGCGCGCTCGGTGCCGAGATCGTCCTCTCCGGGAAGGTCACCGGGGCGCGCTCGCGCGTCGAGAAGTTCAACGAGGGCTACATCAAGCACAACGGCGAGCCGGCCGAGACCATCGTGGACGAGGGCCAGTCCGTCGCGGTGATGAAACTCGGGACCATCGGCGTCACGGTGAAGATCATCCCACCGGGTGCGCAGCTGCCCGACGACTTCCAGGTCGCCGACGACGCCGACGTCGAGGACCTCGTCGCCGACGCCGAGGCCGCGGAGGAGTCCCTCGAGGACCTCCTCGAGGACCCCGAGACGGCCGAGGACATGGGCGCAGACGTTCCCGAGGGCATCCCGGCCGAACCCGCCGACGAGGACGAGGCGCCCGACGTCGATGCGGACCTCGCGGCCGAGGAACCAGCCGTCGAGGAGGAGGCCGAGGAGTTCGAGGAGGTCGCGGTGCCCGGCGAGGGCGACGAGATAGAGACCGACCTCGAGGAGATGGAAGGCGACATCGAGGCGGAGGACCTCGACCCCTCCGACGAGTCCGCAGCCGAGGCCGAGGAACTGCTGGCGGAGGCCGACGCAGACGCAGACGAGGAGACGGAAGCCGACGCCGACGCCGACGCAGACGCAGACGAGGACGGAGGTGACGAGGAGTGACGATCATCTACCCCGCCGAGATTCGCGACATGACGGCGTCCGAGCGCGAGGACGAACTCGAGGACCTCCGCACGGAACTGCTGAACGAGCGGGCGGTACAGGCCGCCGGTGGTCAGCCCGAGAACCCCGGCCGGATCAAGGAACTCCGGCGGGCAATCGCCCGACTGGAGACGATCCGCCGCGAGGAGGGCGACCTCGAGACCGAGGAGGCTGAGGCATGACGATCACGGCAGCGACGCTCACGCGACACGAACTCAACGGCCTGCACGTGCGGGTCGTCGAGGCCGAGGACGAGGGCCGGGTCGGCACCGCCGGCCGGGTCGTCGTCGAGACGGCCGGGACCCTCCACGTGGAGGGTCGTGACGGCCGCGTCCGGCAGGTCCCCAAGCGGGGGACGACCCTCGAGTTCGCGGTGAGCGAGGCCGACCCCTCGGTCGCCCCCGACCGAGAACTCGCGGTGGCAGGCCCGGACGAGGGCCACGACGACGCCGAACGCGTCGTCGTCGAGGGCGCTCGACTCGTCGAGCGACCGGCCCGCCGCACCGAACGCGGAGGTGACTCACGATGGCGATAGGACTCGACGTACCGACACCACCCGAACCCGACGATCCCGAGACGTACGACTACGAGACGTGCCCGTTCTACGGGGAGCTGTCCGTCCGCGGACAGACCCTCGAGGGGACGGTCGCGTCGGCAAAGATGGACAAGACCGTCGTGGTCGAGCGCGAGTACGACGTCTTCGTCCCGAAGTACGACCGCTACATGAAGCGCCGGTCGCGCGTCCCGGCCCACGTACCGGGCGTCCTCGACCCGCAGGAGGGCGACGACGTCCGCATCGCGGAGTGTCGTCCCCTGTCGAAGACGAAGAGCCACGTCGTGGTCGAAATACTGGAGGAGGAATAATGCAGGCAATCAACGCAGACGTCACCCAGGGTCTGGAGAAGGGCTCGCTGGTGACCTGTGCCGACAACACCGGCGCCCGGGAGCTGAAGATCACCTCGATCACCGGCTACTCGGGCACGGTGAACCGCCACCCCAAGGCCGGTCTGGGCGACCACGTCACCGTCTCGGTGACGAAGGGCACGCCGGAGATGCGACGGCAGGTGCTGAACGCCGTCATCGTCCGGCAGCGCAAGCCGATCCGTCGTCCGGACGGGCTGCGGGTGAAGTTCGAGGACAACGCGGCGGTCATCGTTGACGACAACGACGAGCCCCGCGGCACCGAAATCAAGGGCCCGATCGCCCGCGAGGTAGCCGAGCGGTTCGGTGCCATCGCCTCGACGGCGACGATGATAGTGTAACATGAGCGAGAAACCACGCACACAGCGAACGGAGCAACGCGAGGCCCCGCTGCACGAGCGACACAAGCAGGTGCGCTCGCCGCTGTCGCCGGACCTCCGCGAGGAACACGGCGTCCGTCGCGTCCGCGTCAACGAGGGCGACACCGTCGAGGTGACCCGCGGCGACTTCGCGGGACACGAGGCGGAAGTCGTCAACGTGGACCTGCGCGACGCGGTCGTCCACGTCGAGGAGGCCATCGTCGAGACGGCCGAGGGCGAGGAGGTGCCCCGACCGCTCGACGCGTCGAACCTGCAGGTGACCGACCTGAACCTCGACGACGACCGGCGCGCGGAGCGTATCGAGCAGCGAGGTGACGACGAATGACGAAGCACCAGAAGCGGCTCTCGGCACCCGACTCGTGGCCCGTCAGCCGCAAGACCGAGACGTTCACGATGAAGGCCGACGCCGGTCCACACGGCGACGACGGCGTACCGCTGACGATCCTCCTCCGGGACGTCCTCGGCTACGCCGACAGCCGCAAGGAGGTCAAGTACGCCCTCGAGCGGGAGGCCGTCCTCATCAACGGGGCGCCCGCCCGCGACGAGGCGCGACCGGTCGGGATGTTCGACATCGTCGCCTTCCCGGACCGCGAGGAGCAGTACCGCGTCTTCCCGGACGAGGGCGGCCGACTGGCGCTGACGCACATCGAGGCCGACGCCGCCGGCTCCAAGCTCGGCAAGATAGTCGGCAAGCGGCAGGTCGGCGACGGCCACACCCAGATCAACCTCCACGACGGCGCGAATCTCGTCCTGGAGGACGCCGCGGAGTACGGCGTCAACGACTCCCTCGTCGTGGACAACGAGGACGACTCCGTGGTCGCGCACTTCCCGTACGAGGAGGGTGCGCTGGTGACGGCCGTCCGCGGCAGTCACGCCGGCGAGGTCGGTCGCGTCGAGCGCATCGACGTGACGCCCGGTTCCGGGTCGAACAACGTGGTCTTCGAGGCCGGCGACGAGCGTCTCGAGACCGTCGAGGAGTACGTCTTCGTCATCGACGAACAGTTCACCGACGACGACGGCGACGACGAGGCCGACGAGGAGACGGAGGTGAGCGACGATGAGTGAGGCCGACCCCGGCGAGGACGCCGACGCGGAGGTCGGCGTCGAGGACCCCGGGGGTGACGGCGAGAGCGAGACGGGGATGCACGAGATGCGCGAGCCCCGCATCGAGAAGGTCGTCGTCCACATGGGCGTCGGCG
>CAZEIO010000161.1:0-4445 GCA_964512525.1 uncultured Halobacteriales archaeon | reverse complement strand
TACGGCCGGATGGACGTCGTTTACCCGGCCTCGAGTCACGACCCCGGCCCGGGAGAACACCCCGTCTGGAGCGTTCCCTTTCTCTTCTACGACGGCTTCCGGGTCGCCCCGCCGCGAGTGCCCGCGGGCCTGCCGGAGGACCCCGACGTGGTCCACGCGCACACGCCGTTCGGTCTCGGTCTCGCGGCCCTGCGTTACGCCCGCCGGACGGGCGCGCCGCTGGTCGTCTCCTACCACACGCCCGCCGGCGAGTACGCCGGTTACGTCGCCCGCTCGGAGTGGCTCGCCGGCGTGGTCCGGGGCACCGTCGAGACGTACGAGCGACTGTTCCTCGACCGCGCGGCCGCGGTGGTCGTCCCCTCGCGGGCGACGCTGCGACACGTCCGCTCGCAGGTGGGCGTGGCCGCGCCGGTCGAGGTCGTCTCGAACGGCGTGGACACCGACCAGTTCCGTCCCGTCGGCGACGACGCGACGGCGGCCTTCCGCGAGCGCCACGACCTGCCCGCGGGCCCGCTGGTCGGCTACACCGGCCGGCACGGCTTCGAGAAGAACCTCGGCCGGATTCTGGACGCCGTCGGCGGTCTCGACGCGACGGTGGTGTTCGGCGGGGACGGCCCCGCCCGCGACCACCTCGAGGCTCGGGCCGCCGAGGTGGACGCCGACGTGCGCTTTCTGGGCTTCCTCGACCGCGAGGCACTGCCGGCCTTCTACTCCGCGCTCGACGCCTTCCTGTTCCCGAGTCCCGTCGAGACCGAGGGACTGGTCGCGCTGGAGGCAAACGCCTGCGGCACGCCCGTCGTCGGCGCCGACGCCGGCGCTCTCGCCGATACCGTCGAAGAGGGAGTGACGGGCTACCGCTTCGTGCCCGGCGACGCTGCCGATTTCCGGGCGGCCATCGAGCAGACGCTCGCCGAGACCGACAGCCTTCGTGACCGCTGTCTCGACCGGCGCGACACCGTCGCCGTCGAGCGCTCGGTCGAGCGCCTGGCGGCTATCTACCGCGACGTCGTCGCCGAGGACTGAACCGCCGGTGACGGGAGGGAAGAGACCGGCGTCGTGCAGCCGCGTCAGTCGTCCTCGAGGGCGTCGGCGATGCGCTGCAGTTGACGGGTCGCGTCGCGGACCTCGTCGCGCAACTGTCGAACCTCGCGGACGAGTTCCTCGCTGCCGACGCTCTCGCCGCCCTGTCCGCCCGGCCCGCCGGGCCCCGCACCCGCACCCGGCCCGCCGCCCATCATGCCGCTCATCATCTGCGCGAAGGGGTTGCCGCCGCCGCCCATGCCGCCGGGTCCGCCGCCCATACCGCCCGGGCCACCCGGTCCTGGCGGACCGCCCTCCTCGCCCTCCTCGGCACGCTGTTCGCGGATTTCCTCGACGCGCTCGCGGAAGGACTTCTCCTCGCTCTCGCCCTCTCCGTTCCCGTTTTCGCTCTCGCTCTCGGCGCCGTCGGCGCCCTCGACGTCCTGCTCGTGGTCGTCCTCGTGTTCGTCTGCCATGGCCTCCCTTCCACTGCGTCGCCGAAAAGGGTTTTCGTCGCCGCGCGTTCCCCCGCCGCGACCGACCGGAAGGCACTTTCCCGCAAGCCGCGACGGTCGCGCATGGAACTGCGCGACCGGAACGTGCTGGTCACCGGCGGCGCGGGACTGGTCGGCCCGGCCCTCGTGGACCGCCTCCTCCCCGACAACGAGGTGACGGTGGTGGACGACCTCTCCTACGGGAAGCGCGAGCGAGTCCCCGACGGGGCGACCTTCGTCGAGGGTGACGTGACCGACCCCGACGTGGTGCGGACGGTCCTGACCCCGGAGACGGACGTCGTCTTCCACCTCGCGGCCATCTCGGACGTGGACTACCCGGACGACCGCGAACTCGTCGAGCGCAACACCGCGATGACCTACACCCTCCTCGAACGCGCCGACGCCGTGGACCTCGACGGCTTCGCCTTCACCTCTTCCTCGACGGTGTACGGCGAGGCACCACGGCCGACGCCCGAGGACTACGCCCCGCTCGAACCCATCAGCGAGTACGGCGTCGCGAAACTCGCCGACGAGGGACTGCTGTCAACGTACGCACACTCGTACGGCGTTCAGACGTGGGTGTTTCGCTTCGCCAATATCGTCGGTCCCGGCCAGCGGGGCAACGTCGTCCCCGACTTCGTGGAGAAACTGCTCGACGACCCGACCGCCCTCGAGATACTCGGCGACGGCCGCCAGGAGAAGTCGTACATGCACGTCACCGACTGCGTGGCGGCCATCGAACACGTCGTCGAACACGCCGACGACCAGTTCAACCTCTACAATCTCGGCACACGCACCACCACGTCGGTGGACCGCATCGCCGAGATCGTCGCCGACGAGATGGAACTCAACCCGCAGTTCTCGTACACCGGCGGCGACCGCGGCTGGGTCGGCGACGTGCCGAAGATGCGGCTCTCCGTCGAGAAACTCGCCGCCCTCGGCTTCGAGGCCGACCTCACGAGCGAACGGGCCGTCCGCCGCGGTGCCCGCGAGCTGATCTCGGAACTCCGGGCCGAACGCGGCCTAGACTGACCGAGCGAACTGGCGGGCGCTCGCGACCCCTCGACAGTCAGTACGAAAATTCCGTCTCCGCCTCGCAGTCGGCGTTCGTCGCCGACAGCGTCGCGTGCGCGCGGTACTCGCCCGGCTCCGGCGACTCCCACGCCGCCTCGTACGTCTCGGTCGCGCCCGCCGGGACCGTCTCCTGCCGGAGCATCTGGGCGAACATCGCGCCGTGCGAGAGGCGCCACACCTCCTCGCCGTCGTCGTCCGTCACGGCCACGTCGAACGTCTGTGCGTCCGAGAACTGCAGTTCGACGTCGTCGTCGTCGGCGTTGTGTACCGCGAATGCGAACTGGACGCTGTCGTCGGTCACCGTCGCGTCGAGGTCACCGTCGAGTTCGTGGGTCATACCGGAGATGTGGCGGCCCGGCCTCTTGAGGGTGCGGTCCGCGACTCGACCCGTTCAGCAGGTGCCGGTGCCGTCGTCGCCGGAGTCCAGTCCGAGTGCGGCGGCGGCGTCGAGGAGCCCCGCCCCGGACTCGGGGTCGTCGAGACCGATGCTCTCGGCGGTCTCGCCGACGGTGTCGCGGGCCGTCCCGGCGTCCTGCCCCTCCGCCGCGAGGAGACCGCCGACGCCGGAGACGTGCGGGCAGGCCATCGACGTGCCGGACTGCTTGGCGTGGCCGTCCGGGGTCGTCGAGTACACCGCCTCGCCGGGGGCGGCCACCTCTATCTCGGGACCGGCCGAGGAGAACTCCGCCAGCGTGTCGTCGTCGCTCGTCGCGGAGACGGCCACCACCTCGTCCTCGGCGGCGGGGTAGCCGACGCAGTCCGAACAGGGACCGCGGTTGCCGGCGGCGGCGACGACGAGGACGCCCGCCGCGGCGGCGTAGGCACACGCCTCGGAGACGACCCGGGAGCGCCGCGACGACCCGAGCGACAGCGAACAGACGTCGTACCCCTGGTCGGCCACCCACTCGATGCCGGCGGCGATGTCAGAGGCGGACCCCGCGCCGCGGGCGTCCAAGACCTTCACCGCGTGCAGGGTCGCGTCGGGCGCGACGCCGCGGACCGCGCCGTCGGCGCCGACGATGCCCGCACAGTGGGTGCCGTGGCCCATGTCGTCGTCCCAGGGCTCCTCGCCGCCCGAGTCCACGATGCCCTTGCCCTCGCCGAGGTTCGGCAGGTCGGGGTGGTCGGCGGCGATGCCGGTGTCCACGACGGCCACGTCGGCGCCGGCGCCGGTGTAGCCGGCCTCCCTCGCCACGTCGGCGTCCACCCGGTCCACGCCCCACGGCAGGCAGTCGGCGGTCGCCCCCTGGGAGTTCTTCTCGGACCCGCTGCCGGCTATCTCGGGGCCGAGGGCGTGCATCGTGACGTCGGGTTCGACGTACTCGACGCCCGGCCGTCGTCGCAGGCGGTCGAGTGCGCTCTCGCCGGCCCGGAGCGTCGCCGCGCCGAAGTCGAAGCGGTGCAGGACGCGGTCGGCGAGACTCGACAGCGACCCACGCTCCAGCCGTGTCGTGTAGCCGACGTTGACGGTGCGGGCGTCGTCGCTGCCCCCGTCGTCCGACCCCTCGCGCAGGCCCAGTGCGGCACCGACCGCGCCGGCCACGAGGAGGGTGTCGCCGGTCGCCCGAAGCAGCGACCGCCGGGAGAACCGGCCGCCGTCGTCGCCGTCGGCTCCCGAGCCTTGACTGTCGTCGCCCGGCACACCCCCGTCACTCATCGTTCACGCTTCGGACGTGCAGGGTCAAAAATGGTCGCCCGGTCGTGGGCCGACGACGGGGGTGCCACGAGGCGGCGGCGTCAGCAGGAGCCGGTGCCGTCGTCGCTGGAGTCCAGTCCGAGTGCGGCCGCGGCGTCCACGAGGCCGTTGCCCTGTTCGTTCGAGGCGAGGCCGATGTCCTCGGCGCTGGAGTTCAGGGT
>CAZEIO010000160.1:0-4537 GCA_964512525.1 uncultured Halobacteriales archaeon | reverse complement strand
TCGACGACGCTCGCGGAACTCGTCTTCCCGAACACCGAGACGCTGGCGGCGTGGATACTCGACCAGATCGGCGGAGACGTCGCCCGCTACTTCCGCGCCGAGTACGAACTCTCCGGGCCGGCGTACGCCATCCTCTGGTTCGGCTTCTCGGTACCCATCGGCTGGGCCGTCGGACTCCTCGTGACACTCGCCGACCTCGTCAGGCCCGGTCCCGGCTGACGCGCCGGTTCTCGGCGGTCACGGTGTACTCGGCGCCCGCGGCCGTCGCGAGGCCGGCGCCCGGCCGACGGCCACCGCTCGCACCACCGGTCGCGAGAGTCGTGTCGAGACGTGACGTGGCCTGGCCGCCACACACGAGAGCGAACCGCCGCCGGTGTCACCTCTCCGTCCGTCGCGTCCATCGTGACGGGCGAAGCGAAAGTGTCAGGCCGACGGCGACCACAGTGGAGACATGGAGTTCGACACAACGGTCACGGCCGCCGTCTTCGCCGCTATTATCGTCGTCGGTGTCGGTGGTCTCGCCGCCTCGGGCGTCATGGCCACGAGCACCGTCCTGATGATGGTCGCCCCGTCGATGATCGTCTTCGGACTGGTCTGTCTGGGACTGGGGATGAAGTACGGCGAACACCGGGCGGGCGCCGCGTAGGGGACGACGCCGTCTCCCGTTCAGACCGCGTCGGGCAGGGAGTGGACCGCTATCTCGACCGGGCGGCGCTCGCCCTCGAGTTCGGCGACGAGACTCGACAGCAGCCGCTCGCCCTCGCTCGCGACGACGGGCGCGACCTTCGCGAGCACCCAGTCCAGCGAGACGGAGGGCCCGAGCGTCGGGCCGATGCCGCCGCCGACACTGTCGTCGTCCAGTCGCGCGACGAGTCGAAGCCGGGTCGCGGTCTCGACGTCCGGCGGCGCGGCCTCGGGGGCCGGCTCGACCGACCAGTAGCCGGTCGCGTCGGCGTCGTTCGTCAGCCGCCAGTCGATGCGCTCGGGGGGGTCCACGTCGGTGACGCGGCCGCGGACCGTCACCGACAGTCGCCACCACGAGGCGGCGACGCGAAAGCGTGCCCCGACTCCCTCACCGCGGACGCGAGCGTCGTCCAGGTAGTCCACGTGCTCGGGGAACCGCCGGAACTCGAAGAGCAGGTCGTACACCTCCTCCGGCGGCAGGTGAAAGACCGCACTCGCCTCGAACTCCTGCACGTGTCCTGGCGGGAGCGCCGCGACCGTAAGCGTAGCGCCTGCGGCGGTCTGCGTCGGCCAAACCGCGACGCGGACCGCTCAGGAGGCGGTGAGCGAGCGCAGGGCTGCCGGCACGGCGACGTCGGCCGCGGGGGCGACCCGGGAGAGCGCGAGACCGAACAGCAGGAGGTTGCCCCACAGTCCCGGCTGGAGCAGTGCGACGACCGCGAGCAGGTCCAGCCCGAGGGCCTCGTGGAGCCGCAACAGGGCCAGCAGTCCGTGCGAGTGGACCGCGAGGAGGGCAACGGCGGCGACCGGCAGCCACGGCCGGCCCCGGTCCCCGCGGTCGAACTCGACGGCCACGAGGACGGCCGCGACGACGAGGAGGGCGACGAGGTCCTGTGCGTACGCCTGCGGCGCGGCCAGCGGGTAAACGGCCAGTCCGAGCGCGAACGTCTCTCGGCGAACAGGCGCGGCCCTGGCGAGGTAGGCGACGACGGCGACCACCAGCGCGAGAGCGGCCTTCAGCGCCGCCGCCAGCGAGGGCAGTGTCCGCCCGAGGACGTACAGCGGCTCGTAGCGGCCGGGGTTCCAGAGGTAGATAGGCCGGGGCTGGTCGCCCCACCCCTTGCCCCACGCGAGGACCTCGAGGAACCCACGGTGGTTCTCGACGCCGAAGACGACGAGCGAGAGGACGACGGTGCCGAGAGCGGCGACGACGGCACCGAGGAACCGGCGACGGTCACGGAGGAGGTGTGCGCCGGCCGTCGCGTAGTACAGTTTGATGCCGCTCGTGACCGTCGTGACCGCGCCGCTCGCGAGGGCCGATAGGAGCCGGAGTCGCCCGCCGGCAGCCGTCGTTGGCCGTGTCCGGCCACGCCGGGCGTCGGTCACCCCTCGCTCCATGGTCACGTACGCGGCACAGAAGCCGGCGGCGACGAGTGCCGACACCTGCCCGAGTTTCGCCGAGAACAGCAGCGGCTGGAAACCCACCAGCAGCCACAGGCCGAGGAGCCGTTCGTACCACGCCAGCGCGACGCCCTCCACGCGGGCGACGGCCTGGAGACCGACCCACAGTGCGAGGACGGAGACGACCTGGAACAGGACGGCCGCGACCTCGGTCGCGTCGGCCGCGAAGGGGACGACCGCGTGGGGGAGGAGGCGGCCGAGCCAGACGAACGGGAGGAAGACGAGCAGGTACGGCGGGGGGTAGAGGTACGTCGCGAAGAAGCCGCCGCTCGGGTTGCGCCAGTATATCGGCTCGCCCGCGGACCACTTCGCGATGGCAGAGGCGTACGCGCGGAAGTCGTTGAAGTGAAACGGCGACACCCAGCGGTAGGCGTCGGTGCTGGCCCGCAGGCCCCGCAGGTAGGCGTCTGCGACGGGGTACGCAAGCGTCACGGCGAGCACCACGGCCGCGGCGGCGACGAGACGCGGTCGCACTCGTCGGGCCCGGTACAGCGAGCGAAGTAGCCCCATTCGGTGTCGTCGTCGGGAGGTGAGACCGGGTCGCACAAGTGCTTTTCCGGATCCCCCGGGCGGGGCGCACCGACGGCGGCCCGGAGACGACCCCGGCGACGGTCAGTCGCCGATCGCGTCTGCGTCGTACTCGCGGACGACCTCGTGGATGCGCTCGGTGCCGAAGTCGAGGGCCTCGACGGGGATGCGCTCGTCGGCGGCGTGGGCCATCCCGAAGAGGTCGAAGTCCTCTGGCAGTCGCATCGGCGTGAAGCCGTACGACTGCACGCCGGCACGGGCGAGGTGGCGACCGTCGGTCCCGCCCTGCAGGACGTACGGAATCACCGTGCCCTCGGGGTCGGCCGTCTCCAGCGTGTCCGCGAGGAGGTCGAACAGCCCCATGTCGGTGCCGTCGGGGACGGGGTCGTACCGGACCACCTCGAACTCGTAGTCAACGTCGTCCGGGATCACCTCGCGCAACTCCCGGCGGAGGTCGTCGTCGTCCTGGCCCGGCACCAGCCGGCAGTCGAGGGTGAGCGTCACCTCGCCCGGAATGACGTTTTCCTTGTCGCCGCCGCGGACGACCGTCGGCGCGGCGGTGTTGTGCAACAGGGGGTCGAGCATCTCGCCGGCGTCGCCCAGGGCCGTCAGGACCTCGTCCGTCCGGTCGGGGTCGAGCAGTTCTCGGACGGACGCGCCGCTCTCGCCGCCGAGTGCGTCGGCGATCTGCTCTATCATCGCCTCGACGCTCGGGGTGACGTGGACGGGGAGTCGCGAGGCCTCCAGTGCCTCGACCGTCTTCGCCATATCTGTCATCGCGCCCTCCCGACTCCCCCGGGAGGCGTGCCCGGCCGGTCCGGTGAAGGTCAGCCGCGACCAGCACACGGCCTTCTCGTTCGTCTGGACGGGGTAGAAGCGCTGGCCCGCTATCTCCGTGCTGAAGCCGCCGAACTCCCCGAGTGCGTAGTCCACGTCTTCGAATATCTCGGGGTGCTCGTCGGCGAGGAAGCGGGCCCCGTCGTCGCCGCCGGCCTCCTCGTCCGAGAGTACCATCACCACGAGGTCGCCGCCGAGGTCCTCCCCCGCCCGCGCCGCCCGCAGAGCCGCCGCGAGCATCATCGCCACACCGCCTTTCATGTCGAGGGTCCCACGCCCCCAGACGCAGTCGTCGGCGACGCGACCCTCGAAGGGCGGGTGCGTCCACTCCTGGCCCTCCGTCGGGACGACGTCAACGTGGCCGTACAGCATCAGTGCCGGTGCCGGTCCCCCGGACAGTCGTGCCACGAGGTTCGGGCGGTCGGGGTCTTTGGCGTACGTCTCGGTCTCGAAGCCGGCCGCCGAGAGCAGTCGCTCGACCCACTCGACACAGGCCCGTTCGTCGCCGGGCGGGTTCGTGGTGTCGAAGCGGACGAGCGCCTGCAACAGCGAGGCGGGGTCGTCGGCGAGTGCCGGGTCTGGCTCCGGCGGGTGCAACTGGCTCACGACTCTGCCTGCGACCGGTGTCCACTTAGTTCACCTGCCGCCGTCGAAACTGACCGGACCGCCGGGAGGTGAGCACCTTTGACCCGGCCGCCACACGATGCCGGCATGGAGGAGTTCCGAACGCGTCTCCGCGAGGGCGCACCGCTCGTCGGCACCTGGGTCTCGGTCGGACATCCCGCCGTGGCGGAGATAGCCACGGTCGGTGCCGACTTCGTCACGGTGGACACCGAACACGCGGCCGTCGGCATCGAGACGGCCGAGAACCTCGTCCGCGCCGTCGAGGCTGCCGGCGACGCGGCGCCGGTCGTTCGGGTGCCGGCAGCCGATCCCGTCCGCATCAAGCGCGTCCTCGACACCGGCGTCCAAGGGGTGATGGTCCCGCGAGTCGAGTCGGCGAGCGAGGCCCGGACCGTCGTCGAGG
>CAZEIO010000159.1:372-4568 GCA_964512525.1 uncultured Halobacteriales archaeon | reverse complement strand
CGAAACAGACTATGACCACGTCACAAACATCGACCGGCGTATCCTCCGCCAACTCGCCAAAGTCGGGATCCTCCAACGCGAGGAACGACCGGTCTACTTCACCGCCGACGAAATCACAGATATCGCAGGCACTATCGAACTCCAGATCGGTGAGAACGAAGCCGAGGACCTGATCAGCGACAGAGAGATCCGCGAGTTCGTCCTCACTCGCGCGTTCGAATGTTTCTCTATCGATGGACATCGTGAGCGTATGTAGACCGCCCGGCGTAAAGAGTGTTAGTAGTGAAAGCAACGAAAGGTGAGCGATCGAAGTCGGGGCGGACTGAACGATAGGGTCCAGAATTCCGTACCGTGAATATCTCTCTGCCCGAACGAGCGGTGGGCACCTGTCCGTGGCACCACGGGATGACAGTCGCGAGCGACCACGGGCTAGCCTGACGCGCGGGCCGGGCCACTGGACGCACCCCATGCCCAGTGGGCCGGCCTGACGGGGAAATTTTCAGCCGTTTCCAAATTTATATATTGCTACAGTCAACGCAACCGCCCGATGAGCCAGCCCGACCTGACGGTGACCGTCGGGCCGGACCCGGACGCGCCCGACGACCCCGTCCAGCTTAGCCACGACGCCCTTGACGCCGGCTGTTACGTGGCCGGCGACGACCCACAGCGGCGGACGGCACTGCTCCATGACTGGTGTGTCCAGTGGGCCGAGCGCGGGCACGGCTTCTGGTACGTCCATCCGCGCGGGCCCGCCCCCCGAGAGCTACTCGGCCGCCTCCCCGCTGGCCGGCTCGATGACGTCGTCTGGATCGATTTCACCCGCCGCCAGCTCGCGGACAGCCTCGACGTTCCACCCATCCGGCGCGTCGGGGTCGACCCGGTTGCGGGCCCCGCCGCCGCCATCGATACCGCCGCGCTCGCAACGCCCCCGGCGGTCGGCCGCAGTGCGGGATGGCTGGCCGCCGCAAGCGAAGCCACGGCCCGCTTCGACTGGAACGTCGCCCGCGTGCTGGATACGCTCATCCCGCTGCTGGTCGACGAGGCGGGGCCGGCCATCCACGAGATTCCACCTCGGTGCCGACGGGCCGCGCTGGAGGACGACCCGGGGCACGTCGTCGAACTCGTCGACGAGCCGGCTATCGAACGACAGCTCACCCAGGCCCACGCCCACGACGACGCGGTGTTTCGCCGGGTCGCCCACTGTCTGTCGCTCCCCCGTGACCCGTTCGCGAGCAACCCCCTGCTCGGCGCGTCGACGTACGCCGTCGAGGCGGCACTCACGAGCACCGATATCGTGCTCGTGACGGGCGCGCTCCCGGCGCCCGACACGACGTCGGTCGCCACACCGGATCTGCTCGGCACGCACGTCCTCATCCAGACGCTGGTACGCCGGCTCTGGGAAGCCGCCCAGACGGCCCCGCCCGACGCTCGTCCGACCCCACTCCTCCTCGACGGAGTCACGGCACTCAGCCCCGCACAGGACACGCTCCTCCCGGAGCTCATCGCCCACGCGCCGGCCACGCCGCTCGCGCCCGTCCTTGCCGGGCCGGAGCGGGACGCGCTGCCCGACCGGCTCACCCTGCCCATCACCGACGGCATCGACACCCGAGTACAGTACACCGACGGGACGCGGCCGGGCCACGACGCGCTGCCCACTGGCGATACGGGAGCGACAGCGCAGGCCATCGAGCGCGAGCAGTCGTCGCCGGTCGCGGCCGGGGAATGCTGGTGGCTCTCGACGGGGAACGCCGGGCTCCTCACCGGCGACCCGCGAACGGCCACGCCAACGCGTGCGGTACGGCGGGGCGACCCACCGGCAACCCGCCACGACGCCGCGACGGTCGCGCAGGCGATCACGGACAGCGTCACCCGCCACGGAACGGTGCCCGAGTGGCTGACCGACGAGCTGATCCAGGAGGTGCGCGAGCAGTGAGCGAGCACCGCCACGCCGGCCAGCCAGGCCACAGGCTCGGACAGGCGTCACGCGCCATCCGTGCCGCAGGCAAGCCCAACCGGGCCAATCCGATCGGCGGCCAGGCACGGGCCCGTTCGCCCCGGCAGCCACGGCCGCCGCACCGACGGCGGCCGGCCGTCCCCACACCCCTCGACTCATGTCCACGACCACGACCGACCACGCGCTGACGACCGACCGCACGTATCTCCACGTCCAGCCGAGCGACGACCCGCTCGCCCCCGACGCGGTCGCCCGCTCGATCACGCGACTCCACCGCATCGACGATGACGGCCTCCTCGAGGGGGCGACCGCGCCCACCTACGAGGTGCTGTTCGTCGCGAGCGGCGAGAGCGGCGACGACGGCGACCGCCAGCTCGACTGGTACGTCGGCGTCGACAGCGACGCTCCCGACACGGCCGCGCTCGATACGGTCGAACGGGCACTCCGCGGCTGTCTCCCCCGCTCGGTCGACCTCACGGAGACGGACCTCGCGTACGCCACGTCGCTGGATCTCCCGCTGGAGGCGGACGCGGCACCCGCCATCGACACGGAGGCAACACCGGCCACCGATGCGGAGACGGCCACGGGCACCGACACGGACGCGTCCACAGCCACCGACGCCGATCCGTCACCGCCGCTCGCCGACTGGGACGTCGCGGGGCTCGAATGGGAGGGGGTCGGCGACCGCCCGGCCGACTGGCAGCTCCCGCTGCCCGCGCTCGCGACGTTCGACAGCGAGACCGGCGCCGGCGACTGGCCGCTCACGACCCTCCTCGACGGGCTCGCCACCACGGACGCCCCGGCGCTCGTGCAGGTGCTCCTCACGCCGAAACCCGACTGGACGGGGACGGCCAGGGACCGCCGCCTCGACCTCGAAACGAAGAACGACCTGTGGCGGTACGCGCTCCTGGAGACCGCCCTCGACTCGCTTTTCGGCTCCGCCGCCCCCGACAAGACGGACCGGCCGTCGCCCCACACCCCGCGCGACGAGCACCGCCGCACGGGCCACGACGACACGCCCGGCCGGCCCATCCCCCGGCAGATCGATGACCCGTCGATCCCCGAGGCGAACGCCCGACGCATGGAAGCTCTCGGCACCGTCGACGCCCGCCGGTCGTTCACCGTCAACGCCCGGGCCGTCGCGTTCGGCACGGACGCGGCTGCCCCCGAGCGGACGCTCCGGGCCATCGAACCGGCGTTCGCCCAGCTCGATGGCGACCACTACCACGTCGCGCCCGTCTCCCATGGGTTCGGCACGGCGGCGGCGAACACGCTGCTTGCACACATCGTCGACCGGACGCCCTACACCGACCCGACGGCGCCCCGCCACGCCATCCCCTACACGCGGAACGCCAGCCGCGCCATCGTCGCCGACCGGTATGCCGTCGGGGCGTTTCTCTGCACGGACGAGCCCGCCCTCTCGCCGGCCGCCAGCCGCGCGCTCGAACCGACGCCGCCGGCCCGCCAGGGCCTGCCGCTGCCCGCGCAGTCGGTGCTCGACCGCTATCTCGACGCCCCCGGCCTCGCGGTCGGCCACCCGCTCACCGTCGACCGGACGCCCCTCGATACCGTGTTCAGCCTCCCGCCCGCGGTGCAGGCACTCCACACGGGCATCTACGGCCGCACCGGCGCGGGCAAGACCGCCCTCGCCCAGCACATGCTCCTCCACAACCACGACGCCACCGCCGGCGCGACGATCTACATCGACCAGAAGGGCGACGGCGGGCCCGCCGACTACGCGAGACAGCACTACGCCCGCCACGGGCACCTCGAGGACGTCTACTACGTCGACTGCACGGAGTTCCTCCCGGTGCTGCCGCTGCTGTCCATCGAGCCGCTGCTCGACGCGGGCCTCGACCGGGAACGCGCCGTCCACATGGTGACGGACGCGTACGTCGCGACCCTGGAGGCCGCGGCCGACTGGGAGGCGTTCGGGGAGGCACAGGCGGCACTGCAGGCCCTCCGCTATCTCGTCACGGCACAGTTCGACCCGGTCCACGGCAGCGACACCGTCAGCCACACGGAGATCCAGCGGGCGGCCCAACGGTTCCGCGAGACCGGCACGCCGCCGCCCGTCACCGACGGCACGCTCCACCGGAAGCTGGTGGGCGTCGCCAGCGACAATCCCGACCAGTTCAGCACCATCATGGGTGCCGTCGAGCGCCGGCTCGCCATGGCCACCGACGACGCCCGCCTCGCACCGCTGTTCACCGCGACGGCCGACAGCGTCGACGCCGACACG
>CAZEIO010000159.1:0-356 GCA_964512525.1 uncultured Halobacteriales archaeon | reverse complement strand
CCACCTCGACGAGGACTGTCTCATCGTCTTCGATATGGGCGGCTACGACGAGGCCGCCCGGCGCATGCTGGCGGTCGCCGTCATCGGGCAGCTGTGGCGCGCGCTCGAGCGCCGTGCGGAAACCGGGACCACCGAGCCGCTCGTCACCTGCTATCTCGAGGAGGCCGCCGACGTCGCCGCGACGGGCATCCTCGATACGCTGCTCTCGCAGGGCCGGGGGTTCGGCGTCGCCATCACGCTCGCGATGCAGTTTCCCGCCCAGCTCCGCGAGTCCCACCCCCGCGTCTACCGCGAATTGCTCAACGACGTCGGCACCACCATCGCGGGCGGCGTCGGCGTCGACGAGGGGCTCGCCC
>CAZEIO010000158.1:0-4593 GCA_964512525.1 uncultured Halobacteriales archaeon | reverse complement strand
AGGACCTCGAGGAGAAGGTCGAGAGCCTCGAGATGCGCGTCGAGAACCTCGACCGGCAGGAAAACCGCGTCCGCGAGAAGTTCGAGGACCTCCAAGAGGAACTCCAAGAGATGCTCGGCGGCGGCGGCGCTGGCGGTCCCGGCGGCATGCCCGGTGGTCCGGGCGGTCCGGGCGGCGCCGGCGACTGACGTCGAGAGCGTGACGTACCGACGCCGAACCGACGGCGGTCGCCCCGACGACCGAGCGGTCGTCGAGACGGGCGCGGCCGCCGCCCGTGACGTCGTCTTCTCCCGCTTCGACAACAGCGAGGTCAGAGACGTTGACGTCACCGTCACCTTCGAGGACGAGATTCTGGAAGTGGACGTGTACCTGGACGTCCCCGATCCGGGCGTCCGCGACCCGGAACAGGTGGCCGACGACGCCGCCGTCGCCGCGCGACGTGCCGTGGACAGACTCTTCGCCGACGGCGGCGACGAGAGCGACGACTGAGACCGAGACGACGGCCGTCGGCCGTCAGTACGGAACGAGGAGGAAGACGAGGGCCGACAGGGCCACCGAGGCGAGGACGACGACGCCGGCGAGGGCGAACCCGAGCGATACCATCGCGTTGGCCGTCGAGGCGAGCGTCTCGGTGCGGTCGTTGCCGAAGACGGTCACCTCGGCGTGTTCGGTCGCCATGTCCATCTCGACGGGGTCGCGGTCGGCGAGTGCCTTCCGGGTGACACTCTGGACCGTGGCGAGGAGGTCCTCAACGTCCACGCGGTCGCCCACCTGGTTCTCGGACTCAATCCGGTTGACGACGTGGTTGTCGGTGGTCATCACCTCGGCCACGTCCACGTCCTCGATGCCGGTTACGGCGGCGACGAGACGGTCGCGAACGCCGGGTTCCATGTTGTTGCCGTCCACGAGGATGTAGGCCGTCGTCTGGTCGCCGACCTCGAGGACGGCGACTCGGACACCGAGTGGGCCGATACCGTCGGCCGGCTCCCACTCCGTCTCGCTCCAGGCGACGCCGGCACGGGCAGGGTGGCGCTCCGCGTCGGCGAGGTCCTCCGCGACCGCCTCGACCGCCTGCATCAACTCGAACGACCGCGTCGAACCGGGCACGACGTGGCCGATGTCGCCGCCGTCGAGTCCGTCGTTCGAGTTGTGGGCGTCCACCATCATCACGCTCTCGAAGCCGCTCGACCGGGCCGCTGCCGCCGCCGAGAGACCGACGGAGTACTCCACGTCGTCGGCGAACCCCGGTGCGAACGTCGCGACGACGAGGAGGTCGTCGCCGATGGCCTGCCCGAGGACCGTCGCCTCGCCCACCTGCTTCCGGACGGCACGGCTGGTGTCGGCGCCGTAGTGTAGGTCCCGGCGGGCGGACTCGGCGGCCGCGAGGACCGTGTCCACCTCGCGGTCCGTGACGAGGTTGAAGTCGTGACCGGCGGTCGCGTGCGGCGGGAAGCAGAGTCCGTCGGCGTCTTTCGCGACGCGCAGCGGCAGTAACCCACCCCCGATCTCGCCCATCGGTCCGGGGTGGATCATCGGGAGGACGAAGCGAAACTTCTCGGTGCCGTCTGCGGTCCGCGCGCCGAGGACCGTCACCGGCACCACGGCGTCCTCGCCGATGTCCTCGAAGAACGTCTCGAGTTCGTCGGTCCCCTCCGCGACGTGGCCGATGAAGCCGCCGATGAAGTCGAGGACGGAGACGCCGAGCGAGCGCTGCCACGGGTGATCTATGACGCGGACGAAGGCCACGACGGCGACGCCGTAGAGCACACACAGAAGCGCCAGCCGCAGGAAGTCACCGGGCACGACGATGAGCAACTCGGCGGGAGCCTGTTCCTGCCGGGCGAGGAAGGCGTCCACGACCGGTCCGGAGAGACGGCTCACCTCGAAGTAGCGGACCGTCCCGCTGTACACGAACAGGAGGAACGCACCGACGACGGTCTGGATGGCCGCCGGCACTGCCGCGACCGTCGCGCGGTGGCGCGAGACGCTCATCAGGACGAGCAGTCGCAGTCCGAAGATGGAGGCGAGTCCGACGAGGAGGGCGTCGAAGACGAAGTTCTGTCCCAGCGGGTCAACCGGGCCGACCACGCCCGCTGTGGCCCGCGAGACGACGAGGACGGCACCGGCGGAGACCAGCGTGGCGACGACCACGAGTTCGCAGGCGAACGCGAGAAACGAGGAGCGGTTCGGCGTCAGTCGGCCCCCGAGCGAGCGGTCCACGGCGGTCGTCAGCGCACCCGCGACGATGGTGGGGACGCCCACGAAGAACACACCCTGCCACGCGTCGCCGAGGACGAACCGGGTGTCGAAGACGGCGACGCCCGTGACTGCGGCGACGAGGAGGGCGAAGGTGAGACTGGTGTACCACCGGGGTGTCCGGAAGATGAACCGCGACAGCCCCGCGAGGTTGCCCTGAGTGGCCGTCATCGGTGGTCGTTCGCTCCCCTCGGAAAATAAACCCCACAGAATCTGTCCGACGCCCGTTCGCCCCGGGAACGGTCGTGTCGTGTTACCACCGCACGTGAGACGCCGTCCACGGGCTCACTCACCCGAGGTGGGCGGCGAACCGCCGTCCGCTGCCGCCTCGGGGTCGGCCCGCTCGTCGGCCGCCGCCTCGCAGATGGCGAGGAAGTTCTCGAACACCTCCTGCCCCCGATCCGTGTGCGAGACCTCGGGGTGGTACTGGACGCCGTAGAGGTCGCGGTCGGTGTCGCTCATCGCCTCTATCTCGCAGACGTCCGAGCGGGCGGTGCGCGCGAAGCCCGGCGGCAGTTCGACCACCTCGTCGGCGTGACTCGCCCACGTCCGCGTCTCCGGCGCGAACGACCCGACCAGCGGGTCGTCGGCGTCGAGGATCTCGACCGTGACGTCTGCGTAGCCGCCGTAGTCGCCGGCGGCCACCGCGCCGCCGAGTTCCCGCGCCATGAACTGCATCCCCAGACAGATGCCGAGGACCGGCCGTCCGTCCGCGACGTACTCGTCACAGCGACCCGTCCGCTCGATGTCCGGTCCCCCCGAGAGGACGAAGCCGTCTGCCGTCACCTCCGACGGCGGCGTCGTGTTGTCCACGACCGCCGTGTCGACCCCCAGTTCCCGCAAGGCGCGGTGCTCCAAGTGCGTGAACTGTCCGTGGTTGTCCACCACGACGATGCGCGTCATGCCGGCCGTAGTTCCCGACCCCACAAAAGGCGTCCGGCTCGCTCGGCGGCCGCAGTCGGCGGCGCCGGCGCTCAGAACCGCACGACACCGACGGTCCGGTCGGTCAGGCGGAGTTCGACTGGCCGTCCCGGCGCGAGTTCGACCGTGTCGCCGTCGTCGTCCCGGGCCAGTACTGGCGACACCCCGGCGGTCGTCGCGACTGGTTCGACGCGGACCCGACCGGCCGCGGAGAGTCCCCAGAACGCCGGCGCGCCGGCGGGCCGGTGGCAGTTGTTCAGCGCCACGCCCACGCCACGGCGGAGACTGCCGTCGGTGATCGAGCGGAAGTATCCCGTAGAGCCAAACGGCGTCGCGACCAGCACTCCGTTGCCGATGACTCGCTCAGCGCGGAACAGTTCGCGGTCGCCGTCGCGGACCGAGAGCCGGAACTTCGCCGACCGCACCGGACTGCCGTGGTGGAGGTGGTAGTCGTTCAGCGCGCCGATCCCGTCGCCCACGGGCGACCAGTCTGCCGCCGGGGCGTCGAGGCCGCCGGGCTCCGGGTCGTCCGTGCCGTCGGTGCCGACCGGCGGCGCGACGGCACCGAGTTTCCGGTGGCGCTCCAGCCGGTAGTCGCCGGCCTCCAGTCGGTCGATCCGGTCGAGGAGTTCGTCGGCCTCGACGTCGATGCGACCGCCCACGGAGTCACCGGTCCGGACGGGCAACAGCGTCGGGTCGCCGAACTGCCGGGCGCTGTACAGCACCGCACCGTCACCGCCGAGGGTGACGACGACCACGGCGTCGTCCGCCAGACCGACGCCGTCGTCGCCCCAGTCCACGGCCCCGGTCGGCGGCGCAGTGGCGGGCCGGCCGGCCTGTCCCGCCTCCTCGGGGTACGACGTGACTGTCTCGTGCCCCGCCGCCCGGAGTCGGTCGCGGACCCGGCACCGGCGGTCCGCGTCGGCCGCCGTCACGAGGTAGCGCACGACCGGTCGTGGGGGTGGCGGAAGAAAAGCTGAAGGGCCAGAACGCCGGCGACAGTTCTAAGCGACCGACCGCCGACGGACGGGCATGGACGTGGACCTGCCGGAACCGCTGTCGGCGTACGAGGGACCGTCGTGGGTGACGGCCGTCGGCACCGCCGTCGCCTACGGCGTCGTTCTGCTGGTGATGTTCGTGTTGCTGTTCGTCGTGCCCTTTCTGCTGTTCTGGGCGCTGTAGGGCCACGGGCGGGTCGGCAACCCGACGGTCGTGAGGTGAGCGCGGACGGGCCGGAACGACCAGAGGGAGGGGGCGAAGACGGACGGCAGGAGAGACCGCAAGAGGCGGCGACCGCGTGGCTCAGGCGTACGTCTTCGAGACCTCGGTCTCCTCGCTCTCGGCCTTGACCTTCTCCCAGGCGTTGCGGAAGTCCTCCATCCGGATCTCGGTGCGGTCGTCGCGGATGGCGAACAT
>CAZEIO010000157.1:0-4599 GCA_964512525.1 uncultured Halobacteriales archaeon | reverse complement strand
CGTCCTCGGCGACCGCATCCGCATGGCCTCGAACGTCGGCGACATGGACGTGTTCGTCCGCTCGATGAGCGCCCGCGGCCGTCTCGGCGGTCTCTCGACGGCCACCGCCGACGCGGTGAAGGCACTCGACGCCTTCGGCAAGGACCGCATCATCGTCGAGACCGTCGGGGCCGGCCAGAACGAGATCGACATCGTCCGCACGGCGGACACGGTGGCCGTCCTCGTCCCGCCCGGGTCCGGCGACGACGTCCAGACGCTGAAGGCCGGCATTCTCGAGATAGCCGACGTCTTCGTCGTCAACAAGGCCGACAAGGACGGCGCCGACCGCACGGTGCAGGAACTCCGCGAGATGATCCACCTCCAGAGCGACGACCGCCCCTCGCTCGTGGACTCGGGCCACCACGGGCCCGGCAGCGGCCGGCGCGGAACTCAGACGCACGGCCGCGGCGATGACGACGGCCACGGACACGCCGCGGACGACGAGGGCGACGACGCGGACGAGACCGAGTGGACGCCCCAGATAGTCGAGACGGTCGCGACCAGCGGGGAGGGCGTACCCGACCTCGTCGGCGTGTTCGCGGACCACCGCGACTACCTCGAGCGGACGGGTCGCCTCCAGCGGCAGGTGCGGGACCGCTACGCCGCCGAGATTCGGACACTGCTCCGGGAGGACGTCGCCGGCCTCCTCGAGGCCGAGGTCGAGCGTCGCGGCGGGATGTCGGCGCTCGTGGACGCCGTCGTGGCAGACGAGACCGACCCCTACACGCTGGCCGACGACATCCTCGGGCCTCTGGAGGAGTACGTCGAGCGCCGCCACCGGGACGGGCCGGCGGTCCCGGAGGAGTAGCCGGCGCTACACCCGGAGCGCGACCGTTTTGTTCCCGGGCCGCCAACCGGTGCCCATGAGACGCAAGCTAGCCGGTGCGCTCGGCGCCGTCGGCGCGGGACTCGGACTGGCGGCGGTCAACCGTGCCCTCGCGGGCCGGGCCGACGACGCGCTCGCGGCACCGCTCTCCGGCGAGGCGAAGACCTACCGCTGGCGCGGGCTGGACGTCGGCTACACGGAGGCCGGCGACCCCGACGCACCCGACCTGTTGCTCGTCCACGGTCTCAACGCCGCCGGGACGAGCCGCGAGTTCGAACCGGTAGTCGGCGCCCTCGCCGAGGAGTTCCACGTCCTCGCGCCCGACCTCCCCGGCTTCGGCCGCTCGGAGCGAGCACCGCTCGTGTACTCGGCGTCGCTGTACGAGTCCTTCCTCGCCGACTTCGCGAGCGAGTTCACCGACGACGCCGTCTGTGTCGCGTCCTCGCTGTCGGGTGCCTACGCCGTGCGCGCCGCCGCGGACGACGACGTGACCTTCTCGCGGCTGGTGCTGATCGGACCGACGGCGACGACGATACCGGGGCGACGGCTGTGGCTCCGGACCCTGCTCCGGACGCCCGTCGTCGGGACGGCCCTGTACAACCTGATCGCGAGCAAGCCGTCGATCGACTACTTCGCCGCCGACCACGGCTACTACGACGTGCGCAACAAGCCCGAGGGACTCGCGGAGTACCAGTGGCAGAGTGCCCACCAGGACGGCGCCCGCTACGCGCCGGCGTCGTTCGTCAGCGGCTACCTCGACAGCGACGTGGATCTCGCGGCGGCCATCGCCGACCTCGACGTGCCGACGACACTCGTCTGGGGGCGCGAAGCCGAGATAACCCCACTTTCGGACGGTCGCGACATCGCCGACGCGGCCGGCTGTCGGCTGGTCGTCGTGGACTACGCCACCCTCCAGCCACACGTCGAGCATCCGGACCGGTTCCTCGACGTCCTGTCGGCCGAGACCGGGGTGTCCCTCGGCGAGACCGACGAGGGCGTCGCCATCGAGGTCGAGGACACCGACGGGACGGTCGCCACGACGGCCGACGACGAGACCGCAGCGGGCGACCACGACGGCGACTCGTAGTGGACGACGGCGGAGGCGGCAAGAGAGCGGTCAGCGCGGCCGGAAGACGAGCACCGGGTCGCCGCTCGTCGCCGTCTCCTCGACGTCGAGGGAGACCACGATGCCGGACTCGACCGCCGCGTGTTCGACGCCGCGGACCTGTGCGGTCACCTCGACGGGACCGAAGTCCGCGATGGCCGTCACGTACGGCGTGTCACTCGAGAAGTTCGGCGAGGCGACGTGCGTGACCGTGTACGTCTCGACCTCGCCGGCGTCGGGAAGCGGCGTCTCGACGAGGTCGGTCTCGCCGCAGTCGGGACAGACTCGCCGTGGCGGGAGGTGACCGTGGCCGTTCGGACACGCGAGGTAGAATGGGTCGTCCTCGCGGACGCTTTCGAGGAAGTCGTCGTACCCCTCGTTCGGGTAGTCGGTACGAGAGGGCTGTTCCGTCATGCGACCACCTCCATGACGTGGACGACGGCACTCGCGACCGTCCCGCCGGCGTTGTGCGCGACGCCACAGGTCGCGTTCTCGACGTGTTCGCAGTTGACGTGGTCGCCGTTCAACAGCCACGCGAGTTCGACGATCTGGGAGGCGCCCGTGGCACCGACCGGGTGGCCCTTCGCCTTCAGGCCGCCCGAGAGGTTGACCGGGACGTCACCGCCACACTGCGTCTCGCCGTCGCGGGCCGCCGTGATTCCCTCACCGGGGTCGTAGAGCCCCAGCGACTCCAGGGCGAGTACCTCCGCGATGGTGAAGCAGTCGTGGACCTCGGCGACCTCTACGTCCTCGGCCGCCACGCCGGCGTCGGCGTAGGCCTCCTCCGCGGCCCGGTCCGCCGCGAGCGTCCGGGCGTAGGTCTCGCGGTCCTGCAGAGCCGTGCGGTCGCCACCCTGGCCCGTGCCGGTGATCGCGACGCTGGCGTCGAGGTCGTTCGCCGCGGCGTAGGATTCGCTGACGAGGACGAGAGCAGCCGCACCGTCAGTGATCGGACAAGCGTCGTACAGGTGCAGTGGCGTGGCGACGGGCGGGCTGTCGAGTGCCTCCTCGACGGTGATCCGCTTCTGGTACTGGGCGTACTCGTTGTCGAGGGCGTTCTCGTGGTTCTTCACCGCGACGTGGGCGAGGTCCTCCCGGTCGCCGCCGTACTCTTGGAAGTACGCCCGCGTCATCAGCGCGTAGGCACCGGGGAAGGTCATCCCCGAGCGCACCTCCCAGAGGTCGTCGGCGGCGATGGCGAGTGCCTCCGTCGCGCCGGCGGTGCCGAGGTTGGTCATCCGCTCCATCCCACCGACGAGGATCACGTCCTCGCGGCCGGCCCGGATCCGGGAGACGGCCTCGCGAACGGCGACACCCGAGGAACAACAGGCCGCCTCGAAGCGCGTCGCTGGGGCGGTCACGCCGACGGCCTCGGCCATCAGCGGCCCCTGGTGGCCCTGGTGCTCCGCCAGTTCCCCCATGAAGTTACCGTAGAAGACGGTCTCGACGTCGTCCTGCGGGACGCCGGCGTCCGCGAGTGCGGCGAGTCCGGCCTCCGCGAACAGGTCACGGCCCGTCCGGTCCGGGTGTTCGCCGAACGGCGTCAGTCCGCCGCCGGCCACGCGTGGGTCAGGCATCCCTCTCTCGTAACGGACGGACCGGTTAATATCGTCCGGTTACCCGGAACTCATCGGGTCGGAGAACAGGCGGCGCGTGAGGGGGGTGGCCGCTCCGCGGCCGGTGCGCCGCACACCCGCCCGGGCCGGACCGCGGCGGCGTTCGCGTGACGGGCCGACGTGGTCGCGCCCTCGTACTCGAACCGCGGGACCGTACCCGTCCCGGGCCGGGACCGCGCACTCAGACCACGCCCAGCGTCTCCTGATACGCGCCGTGGTGCTCCTCGAAGACGCCCATTATCTCGCCGACGGTGGCGTACTCCTTCACCGCGTCCACGATGTACGGGACGACGTTCTCGTCGGCGGTCACGGCCTCTTCGAGGGCGTCGAGAGCGGCCTCGACGGCGGCGTCGTCGCGCTCTTCTTTGACCGCCTCGAGGCGGTCGAGTTGTTTCTGCTGAACCTCCTCGTCCACCTTGAGGATGTCCGGCCGGGTGTCCTCCTCGATGGTGTACCTGTTGACACCGACGACGACCTCCTCCTCGCGCTCGACGCGCTCTTGATACTCGTAGGAGGCGTCCTGTATCTCGCGGTGGAAGTAGCCCGTCTCGATACCGGTGAGGATACCGTCGCGGACGGAGCCGTCACCCATCTCGCGAATCTCCTCGATGTAGGCCATCGCTTGGGCCTCCATCTCCTCGGTGAGCGACTCGACCGCGTACGACCCGCCCAGCGGGTCAACGATGTCCGCGACGCCGGACTCCTCGGCGATTATCTGCTGGGTGCGCAGCGCGACCCGGACGGCCTGTTCGCTCGGGAGCGCGAGGGCCTCGTCGTAGCTGTTGGTGTGCAGGCTCTGCGTGCCGCCGAGCACGGCGGCGAAGGCCTGGAGCGTCGTTCGGACGACGTTGTTGAGCGGCTGCTGCGCGGTGAGCGACTGGCCCGCCGTCTGCGTGTGGAACTTCATCTGCTTGGCCTTCGGCGTCTCGGCGTCGTACCACTCGTCCATCACGCGGGCGAACAGGCGCCGTCCGGCGCGGAACTTCGCTATCTCCTCGAAGAAGGAGTTGTGG
>CAZEIO010000156.1:599-4662 GCA_964512525.1 uncultured Halobacteriales archaeon | reverse complement strand
AGTGCAAGATAGTCGGCTCGCCGGTAGAGATCAAAGGCGTGAGTGGCTTCCTCGCTCGCCACGGCGTCAGTCTTCGCTGACCACCCTGTCGAACTGTCTCCTCTTTCCTGGTGTCGTCTCTCCTGTAAAAAGTGCGTGTGTCCGCGCAGAAATCAGGATCGCAACGACGGACAGAGACGTTGCAACGACAGACAGAGGACAGACACAGGGTGCGCCGCCGCTCTACCGGCCGACCCGCCTACGTCGAGTCGGCCTCGATGCGCTCGACGGCCTCAAGGAAGCCGTCGGCGGCCGACTCCGTGAGGACGTGGTCGGCGGCGTCGCGAGCCACGTCGGCCGCGTTCGCGACCGCGAACGACGTGCCCGCGGCCTCGAACATCGCCACGTCGTTGGCGGAGTCACCGACCGCGACGAACGCCCCCGCCTCACTGTCGAGGAGGGCCGCCGCACGGCGCAGTCCCGCACCCTTGTCAACGTCCGGCGACACGACGTGGTAGGCGTACCCCGTGTCCACGACGGTCATGCCGTGGTCGGTCGCCACCTCGCGGAGGAGTGCCTCGTCGGCCGTGATGGCGACGGCGACCTCGGTCTCGCGCCAGCGGTTGACCGTCTCGGCGTCGGACCAGCCCACCTCGCCACCTCTGGCCTCGAACTCGCGGCGGACCGCCCGTGCCGCCTCCGGGTCGCCGCGGTACTCCACCCGGTCGGCGGCGAGGACCACCCCGCCGTTCTCGGCGACGACGCGCTCCGGGATGCCCGCGAACTGACAGAGTGCCACCGGGTAGGGGAACGACTTTCCCGTGGCGACGACGACGGGCGCGGAGTACGCTCGCAGCGGGTCGAGTACTCGGGGGTCGAGACCCGCCGGCGCGGTGGCGTCGTGGCCGCCGCCGGGACGCGTCAGTGTCCCGTCGATGTCCACGGCGAGCGGCGGTACCGTCACACGTCCTCGCAGTCGTGATGCACACTTCACTCCTCGCTTTTCACCCGGGTCAGCGCCGGGCGAGGAGTGCGACCACTTCCTGCCGTCCGGCCCCCGGTGGCGACCTCAGTACTCCAGGTCGTCGGTGAAGTAGTCGAAGGCAAAGAGCGCGAGTGCGCCGAGAATCGCCGCGGCGGCGACCGGCCACAGCTCACTCGCCGTCGGGGCCGTGACGGCGGCGACCTCCTCGACCGGCAGGCGAAGCCCGCCGACGAGCAGTCCCACGAGGGCGGCAAGCGTCGAGCGCCGGTAGTTCGACAGCGCCCAGCCGACGGCGTGTGACACCGTGAGGATGCCCGTCACCGCGCCGGCACCGAAGACGAAGACGCCGACGGCCGGGCCGACGAGTGCGCCGACGTCGCCGCTGGCCGCGGCCGACAGCGCGCCCGTGAAGTCCGTCACCAGCGCGAGAAATCGCTGGTACTGGCCGAGGACGAGCAACAGGAAGGCCCCGGAGACGCCGGGCAACACCATCGCCGACGCCGCCAGCATCGCGGCCAGAAACAGCACCACGAGACTCCGCGACGTCGTCCCGCCCGTGACGCCGGTGACCAGGGCCGCGAAGAGTGCCGCGGCGGCGAAGACGGCCAGTCGCCGCCCGTCGAAGCGGACCTCCCCGAACAGCACGACCGCCGACGCCGCGATCAGGCCGAAGAAGAAGGCGTTCAGCGGGCCGGGATGCTGTTCGGCGACCACCTCGACGACGCCGGCGACCGTCGCCACCGCCGTCAACACGCCCGCCGCGAGGGCTACGACGAACGGCGCGTCCACCCGGGCGAGGAGGTCGCGCACCCCGGCACGACCCTCGGGACGGTGCACCCGCAGGAAGTGTCGCAGGTCTCGCGGGTCGAAGCCGGTGACGGCCGCGATGAGCCGCTCGTAGATGCCCGTCACGAGCGCGACTGTCCCGCCGGACATCCCCGGCACGGTGTCGGCCGCGCCCATGAACAGCCCCTTCAGGAAGACGCCGCCGAGCGTGACCGGGTCGGTGGGACGCTCGACCGCGATGTCGGAGTCTGCCGCGTCGGACGGGGTGAGCCCGCCGTCCGGCGAGCGGTGTCGCTTCTCGTCCGACGACGACGCACCTGCGTCGGTCTCGGCCCCACTTCCGTCACCCGGACGGTCCTCGTCGGCCATCGCTCACGGCAGGACGGCGCCCGGTGCTGCCGACCGGGCGGCGTCACCGGGGCCAGCCAGGGCGGGCGAGACAGAAGCGTCGCCGGCATCACCGCTCCCGGGAGTCGAGTCCGTCGTGCCCGGCGTCGTGGCGTCGAGTGACGGCACGACCGAGTTGTTGCCGTCCGTCGCGTTGGTGAACGGGTCGCGCACGTCGTCGGCCTCGATGGTCGCGCCGTCGTAGATGGCCGTCTCGGGGACGTCCACCGTGGCCTGGGGAAGCCGTGGCGAGCGAACCCCGATCGTGTAGTTGCTCACGGCGACGACGCTCGTGTTGGTGCCGCCCTCAGCCGGGCCGATAGTGTTCGTCGTGGCGTACGGCACCGTCATCTCCCAGTTGCCGTCCGGACCGGCCACCGCCGACTGGACGTAGGTGAAGTTGCGGCCGGTCGAGGTCTGCATCCGGACGGCGGCGAAGACGGTCACGTTGCCGGCGTTGGTCACCTGGCCCGTGATGGTCGCGCCGGGGACGCGCTCGTAGGTCTTCACGCGGGACTCGACGGCGCCGTCGTAGAGGCAGGGACACCCCGTCTGTCTGGTCGGCACGACGAGTCCCTGCCGGCGGGACTGCTCGAGCGTCCGACTCGCGTTGGCCGTCTGCTGCGTCCACCCCCTGAACGTCGGGTTCGCGCGGAGACTGAACGAGGTCGGGCGGCCACGACGGTCGGTCTGGAGGGCCACGATGGAGTAGATGGGACTCTCGTGGACCAGCCGGTAGTGCTCGAGACCGCTCGCGTCGCCGAAGTACAGCTTCGCGAGCATCGTGTCACGGTATCGCTCCGTCGTCGCCGGGAGGGTGGTGTTCTGCCCGCCGGGCAACTGGTACCGCTGGGACTGGTAGTACAGGCGCTGGTTGTTGTTGCCGGTCGGCTCGCGTCCCTGCTGTTGCAGCGTCTGGCGGTTGTCGAACGGCACCGACCACTGGAGCACGGCCGGGAACTTCTGGGCAGCCGTCTGGTCGTCGATGATTACGTACCTGACTCCCTCGCCGTCGCCGGAGGTGTTCGCCGCCAGGGCCTCGATTTCCTCGGTGGACATCTCGTCGAGCGTGTTCGTGGTGCCCGAAGGCAGCGCCTCGAGGATGGCGTTTGCCCGCTCCTCGGACTGTGCCTGCAGGAACGACGACGCAGAGCGGGCGTTCTGCTGGAACGGGTTGGCGTGTGGCGGCCGTTCTCCGAGGACCGTGATCCAGTGGCCGTAGTCCCACCACGACAGCACGCCGTAGGCGCCGTCGGGGTAGTCGTAGTCGTTCGTCGGGGCGAAAGAGCCGTAGTACGGGATTTCGTCGGCGTTGTTCGCGTCACCGTAGTTGCCCACCTCCGGCGTGTTCTCGCTCAGCCAGTCGCCAGGTCCAGCCCAGGCAGCCGACGAGCCGGGACCGAACCGGTCGCCGGCGTCGACGACGAACGCGGGGCTGTTCTGCCCAGCCGAGGCCAGCGGCGGCAACAGCGGTGCGAACACGAGCATGAAGACGGCCACCAGCGTGAGGACCTGGTACGTCTCGATGTCGCCGAGTTTGCCCGTGAGGCTGTCCACCGACACCGCGTCGAAGGTGAACACCTGTCCAATCGTCCACGCCGTCAGGACGACCACCGACAGCACGAGGTAGTAGTGGAAGCGAGTCTGGGTCAGCGCCATCAGCCAGAGGAACGTACTCCAGACGATCATGAGGACGTACTCGGCGCGGTACTCCGTGTACGCGGTCCGGATCGTCATCCAGACCAGGCCGACCAGCGAGATGACGTAGGCGAGACCGTACTGGCTGAACAGGAACCCGTTGAGTGCGCCGAGGTCGAGACCGCCGCGGATGCCCGGCGAGGGCTGGGCCTCGGCGATGGTGAGCGTGCCGGCGCCCTGACCGAACCCGAACCCACGGGCGATGTTGCTCACGAGAGTACTGTAGAG
>CAZEIO010000156.1:0-589 GCA_964512525.1 uncultured Halobacteriales archaeon | reverse complement strand
ATGGTGCCGTACAGCCCCGGGACGATGAAGCGGAGCAGAATGACACCGAATAGCACCGTTCCGAAGACGGCTACCGGATAGCCGATTTTCTCGAGTGACTCGGAGTTCCAGTACCGCGCGAGAGCGGCGAGGGCGACACACCAGACGGCGACCGACAGGGCGAGTAGCGGCTGGACGAGCGAGGCGTTCGACGCGCTGAACGATAGCTCTTCGATTCGAACGAGCGTCAGCAGGAACACCACGCTCATGCTGACCGCGCCGACCAGCGCGAGGTGCTCCGGACTGCGACCGCGCCAGAAGTCCGCGACGAGCACCACCGTGAAGAAGACGCCGAGGATACCGACGAGCACCACCCCCGGCGGCCACACCCAGAGGTAGAGAAAGACCGCAAACCCCGCGAGCGCGCTGTAGCCGACCGGCCGCTTCAGGCCCGCCCAGTCGCGGTCGAGAAACTGCTCGTACACCGGCAGTTCGCGCTCGGCGACGCCCAGAGCGACCATTACCGCGAGCACTGCCGTCCCCATGAACAGCGTCTCTGCGACGTGGTGGTCCGCGAAGCCGACCGTGAAGCGCCGGAAGAAGGTACCGG
>CAZEIO010000155.1:0-4666 GCA_964512525.1 uncultured Halobacteriales archaeon | reverse complement strand
CGCCGGAGGCGAGGACGGCGACCAGTCCCCACCGGACGGAGCCGGAGAAGACGACCAGAGCGGGGAGGGCGACGACGACGGAGACGAGGACGTCCTCGGGGGCGCCGTCGTAGCGGACGAGGTACCGCGGTCGGACCCACTGGCCGGTGACGTGGCAGTACACCGCCTCGTCGGAGGTGCGCTCCCAGGGGCGGAGTTCGTCGCCGGCGCCGAGGGCGTCGCTCGCGGCGTGGAGACCGGCGGCACCGAGAAACGTCACCGCCAGGAGTGCGGCCACGACCCCGGTAGCGGCCCAGACCCCGGCGGCGAGGACGGCGGCGACGGGGAGGACGAGTGGGCCGTGCAGCGTGCGGCGGTGCCGGCCGACGAGGAGGTCGAGGTCGGGCAGGGTGCCGCCGAGTGCGCCCGCGACGGCGACGGCGACCGGGGAGACGTCGGGGACCGCGACCGCGACGAGGGCCGCGAGCGAGACGCCCGCCGCGACGTGGGTCTGGTTCATCATCGGCGACCGACCGACGGTGAGCACGCGGAAGCATTATACGTGTCGTGTCGAAGGGCCGACAGTGACAGGATACGTCTCGACGTCGCCGGCGGCGACCGGCCCCGTCGAGTGGGCGTCGGTGGTGTCCGTACGCCCGGCGTGGCTCCTGCCGGTGGGCGTCGTTGCCAGTCTGGTGGTCGGGACGGCGATCTACCACGGGCGGTGGGCGACCGCGGAACTCGGCTGGGAGGGAGTCCCGAACGCGGTGACTCTGTTTCGCGGTGGGCTGCTGGCGGTGTTAGCGGCGTTTCTCGTCGTCGAGCCCAGGTCGGCGTGGGTGCCGACGGCGCTGTACGGAACGGCTGCGCTTCTGGACCAGGTCGATGGCCGCCTGGCCCGCCGGTTCGACGCCGAGACCGACCTCGGCGCGCGACTCGACGCCGAGTTCGACGCCATCGGCTTCGCCGTCGGTCCACTCGTGGCCGCGACGGTCGGCGGCGGTCCAGTCTGGTTCGCCGCACTGGGGCTGGTCCGGGTGCCGTACGTCGTCCACCTCGGACTGCGCCGGCGTCGTGGACTGCGGGTCGGAGACCTGTCGCCGTCCCGTCTCCGCCGGCCGCTGGCCGGGGCCGCGATGGTGGTCACGACGCTGTTGCTCGCTCCGCCGGTCGGACCGGGGGTGGGGCGAGTGCTGGCGGCGGCCGTCGCGGTGCCGTTCCTGCTTCGGTACGCCATCGACTGGCTGACCGTCGTCGGCCGGCGGCCGGCGACGGCCGGCCCCAGCGACGTCCTGACCGAGGCAGGTGAACGACGATGACCGGGGACACGGGACGACGCGGCGACGACGGGCGAGTCGCCACGGGGGAGACAGTAGACCGAACACCCGCAGGAGACACCTGCCGGTCGAGCGCCGGAGTGGAGGCGAGTCCGTGAGTGGACCCGTGCCGACGGACACCGAGAGCCTGGATACGATCCACTACGTGGCCGTCGCACTGGCGGCCGTGACCGGCGTCGTCCACCTCACCCTCGGCGTGGCGGACATCACGACCGGTCTCGGCGTGTCCTTCGTCCTCGCCGGCCTGGGGTACTTCGGGGCGATAGCGCTGGTGTTCGCCGGCGTCCGGCGGCGGCTACTGTACGTCGTCGGCGTGCCGTACACCGCCGTGCAGGTGGTCCTCTGGTACTGGCTGAACTACGGATCGACCGGGCGGCGTCTGGCGACGCTCGGGGCGGTGGAAGTCGTGGACAAGGTCGCCCAGCTGGGTCTGATCGTGGCGCTGGTCGTCCTCTACCGGCGGTCGGCGGCGTAGTCGCGCTACTGGGACTCGGCTTCGGCCTCAGCCTCGCCGCGGTAGTTCGCGAGGCGGTCGCGGGCGTCGGCGAGGGCCTGTTTCGCCTCGCCCTCGGCGCGCTTCTCGAGTTCGGCGAGTTCGTTCCGCACCGCCTCGAACTGGGAGGGCTCCGGCTCCTCGGTCCGACCGGTGAGTTCCCGGACTCGCTCCTCGACGGGGGCTATCTCCTCGCGGAGACCGATCTTCGCGTGTTCGCCGGCCCGCTTCAGGTAGTACCGTGCGTCCTCGAAGTGCTTGTTCATATCTGACCTAACGCGAGCGACGAATAAATCTCTTGTGCCACGGGACCGCCCGAGGGCGTGACACAAGCGGTTTCCGTGCGGCCGCCACGAGAGGCGTATGTTCGACCGCATCGAGGTGCCGACGCCGTTCCAAGTCGGATCGGTCAACGCCTACCTCGCCGGGCGCACGCTGGTTGACCCCGGTCCGGACAGCGAGACGGCGTGGGACCACCTGACCGACGCGCTGGCGGACCGTGGTCTCGCGGGCGACGACGTGGCCCGGGTGCTGGTCACGCACCCCCACCCGGACCACTTCGGTCTCGCCGGGCGACTGCGCGACCGCGGGGCCGAGGTCTGTGCGAGTCCGGCGGCGGCCGACATCGTCGGGGACTTCGCCGGCCGGCTGGCGTTCGAGCAGTCGTACTTCGAACCCCTCCTGCGCCGGCACGGCCTCGACCCACAGACCGCCACGACGGCGGTCGAACTGGCCGAGGCGTTCGTCGAGTTCGCGCCGCCCGTCGAGACGGACCGCCGCCTCGCGGAGAGCGACGAGGTGACGGTGGACGGCCGGTCGGTGCGGGTCCTCTCGGCCGACGGCCACGCTCCGGGCGAACTCGTCTTCGCGTTCCCGGACGATGACGGCGAGTCCGCGGTCGTCGGCGACCAGGTCCTCGCCGACATCACCCCGAACCCGCTGCTCCAGCCGCCGGCCGAGGAGGGTGACGAGCGGCCGTCGATGGTGTCGCGGCTGAACGCCTCGCTCGAGCGCCTCCGCGCCGAGGGGTTCGAGCGACTCCTGCCTGGCCATCGCGGACGGATCGACGCGCCGGCGACCCGCATCGGCGAGATACTGTCGGCCCACGAGGAGCGCAGCGACCGGGTGGCCGACATCGTCTCCGAGCCGACGACCGCCGCCGAGGTGAGCCGGGAACTGTTCGGCGACCTCCCGGCGACGGAGGTGTTCCCGGCCATGAGCGAGGCCGTCGGCCACCTCGACCTCCTGGAGGAACGCGGCGTCGTCCGGAGCGTGGCGGACGCCGACACCGTCCGGTACGAGCGAGTCGAGACCTAAGACACCCCGGACGATTCGATATCGCGCTCTCCGGTTTACGCGAGGGATCGAGGGGGAGGACGGGAGCGTCGAGGCGGCGACGAAAAGCGGCGGACGGGACAGGGACGACGCTCAGTACGAGGGGTTCTCCTCCGGCACGTCGGCGCGGTGGTTGACGACCCGGGCGAGGACGAAGAGGTAGTCCGACAGCCGGTTGAGATACTCGAGCGGGGCGGTCCGGAGGTCGTCCTCGGCCTCGACGGCGGCGACGGTGCGTCGCTCCGCCCGCCGGCACACGGCCCGGGCGTGGTGGAGCTGTGACCCCGCCTCGCCGCCGCCCGGCAGGATGAAGTTCTGCAGGTCCGGCAGCGTCGCCTCGTGGTCGTCGATCCACTCCTCGATTTGCTCGACGTGGTCGTCGCGGACACAGGCGGTGACGCCCGGCATGTCGTCTTCCCCGGGCGTCGAGTCCGGGTTGGCGAGGTCCGCCTGGACGGTGAACAGGTCGTTCTGGACGGTCGCCAGCTGGTCTTCCACGTCGTCGAAGCCGGTGGGGCGGGCCACGCCGATCACCGTGTTCAGTTCGTCCACGGTGCCGTAGGCCTCGACGCGGGCCGAACTCTTCGACACCCGCTCCATGTTCCAGAGGTCAGTCTCTCCCCCGTCGCCGCGCTTGGTGTAGATGGGCATACGTGGTGATGTGGGCGGCCCCACTTCAGTCGCCGGGAATCGCTGCGTTGAAGCGGCCACCGCCCGAACGCCGTGGCCATGAGCACTCTCGAGCGTACCTGCCCCGAGTGTGGCGAGACGCGAGAGTTCTACCGGGCCGCCAGTACGACGCTACACCTCGGCGAGAAGACTAAGTGGCACTGTCCCGACTGTGACTACGCCTTCGTGCGGATCGACGACGCGGTGGACACGAGTATCGCCGCGGAGTAGGCCGCACGTAAACCGCATGCGACGATAGCAAAGCCAGCGACGGAGTCCGAACCGCGACGGAAGCGAATCGACCGACTCGGCGGACTGGTCGTGAGAACGGGGGAGAGGCGACCGGGCGGTCGGGGGGCGAGACGAGGACGGGACACCGACGACAGGTCGAGTCTCTCGATGGTCATCCTGACGAGGTACCCGCCTCCATGTGGCGACCGCGTGGACCACGCCCGGTGCTGGAGGTGCCGGGTCGTCCTCTCCGACAGTCGCCGACCGACGTGATCCCGATTCTCCAGGCAAGCGGCGGGACGATGGGTGACCGGACTGGCCAACCGCCGCGACCGGTCTGGACACGAGCCTCGCCGGGGCCCGGAGCGGTGACGGCCACGGAACCGCCGGGGCCCCTGCGCTGACCCACAGTCCCGGATGCAGAACTCCGCGAGAGACGGGTGCGGGAACCGAGGACGTCGGCGGCAGGCGTCGTTCGACGCCCGACCGGCCACACACCCGCGTGGCAGTTCGATATAGCGAGCAGACGTTTACGGTCGGTCCAGCGAGGCACGAAAACGGCAGTGCGGAAGGGATCCCGCGACCACGTCTCCGAGTCGCCACGGGTTCGAGACGGCTACCA
>CAZEIO010000154.1:0-4721 GCA_964512525.1 uncultured Halobacteriales archaeon | reverse complement strand
TTCGTCGGCCTTGGTCTCTACGACGAACGGTCGATCACCGTCGAGGGGCGTCGCCTCGTGGGCGAGGCCGACCGCGTCTTCGCCGAACGGTACACCAGTCACCTCGCGGGTGCTTCCATCGCCGACCTAGAAGCGTTCCACGACGTCGCCATCGAGGTTCGCGACCGCGCCGGCATCGAGCGCGACCCCGAGACGGTGCTGTCGGCCGCCGAGACCGGAACCGCAGTGTTGCTGGTCGGCGGCGACCCGATGGTCTCGACGACGCACGTGGACCTCCGACTGCGGGCTCACGACCGCGGTATCGAGACCCGCATCGTCCACGGCACCAGCGCGGCGACCGCCGTGGCCGGTCTCACTGGCCTCCAGAACTACCGCTTCGGGCCGGCGACGACCCTGCCGTTCGAGGACTCCCACGGCGGCGAGGGCGTCCCCGACAGCGTGCTGGCGACACTGGCCGAGAACCGGGACCGCGGACTCCACACGCTCGTTTACCTGGACATCGTCGCGGCCGAGGAGCGGTTCATGACCGCCGACCACGCGGCGACGCTGTTACACGGGGCGTGGCGTGAGTCACCGTGGGACCGGGCCGCCGAAGGGAGCGGCGTGGACCGCGACCCCGGCGACGCCGGACCACTCGCCGTCGCCGTCGCCCGTGCCGGGAGTACCGACCCGCTGGTCGTCGCCGACGACCTCGCGGGCCTCGCCGGGCGGACGTTCGGCGACCCGCTCCACGCGCTGGTGGTGCCCGGCCGCCTGCACCACCTCGAGCGTGCGGCGCTCGTGGAGTTCGCGGACGCAGAGCTGTCGGTGGAGCACTGACCCGCCGGGCCGTCACCCATCGCCGTCCGCTCGCACCGCCGGGCCGACCAGACCGCGCAGGTCGTACTCCCGGCGAGTGAGGACGAAGACGGCGTCCTCGACGACGTCCAGCAGCTCTGGCAGTCGGCCGACGACGAGCCACGTGATGCCGACGAGTGCGACGACGGAGGCACTCTGGGCGATGACCCGGTCGGCGACGTAGTACGAGACCATCACCTCGCTCTCGACGGCGAACAGCAGAGAGACGAGTTCGGGCAGGACGTGGAAGCGCTGGGTTCCGAAGCCGATCGCGATGAACACGTTGCGCACGAGGTTCAGCACGTAGATGACCGGCACCGCGACGGCGAGCGCCCACGCCTTCCGGCGCAGCGGCGCCCGCACCGCGCTGATGAGACCGGCGAAGACGGCGATAGAGCCCAGGCCCGTACACGCCAGTTTCACCGTGTACGTCAGCGGCTGGTCGTTCGGATAGAAGACGAACGTGCTCTCGTAGGGGTACTCCTTCGCGGCTATCTGCAGGCCATCGACCGTCATGCCGTCAACCAGCCGCGGCTCGTAGCCGAGTGCCCGCACGAGCACCGCGACCTGCGCGGCGACCGTCTCCGTGAGAAACTGCCGGACCGGCGCGAGCGACTGCACGGGCAGGTACACCAGTCCCATCACCGCGACCGACCGCGAGAGGACGAACAGCGAGTCCCGGCCGCGGGCGAGGAGGACCGCCGCCGAGAGCGAGGCCGGCACTGCAAGCAGCGTCCCGACACCCTCGATGACGCTCTTTTGGACGACGGCGAAGTGGTACACCGTCGTCAGCCAGAAGACGCCGAACAGCACCCACGCGCCGACGGTCAGCCAGCGCGCCACCTCGCGGTCGTGGTAGTCGATGAGACCGCCGGCGACGAAGGCGACGACGACGAGCCACGCGAGCGGGTCGGAGAACTGCCCGAGCCACGCGAGCCCGTCGAGTGCGGCACCGACGACTGTCACGGCCATCGGTACGGTGCAGGCAGTAAAATAGCTTGTCTCATCGACCGCCCTCGCAGGAATCGGTCACCGCCGGCCCGTGGCTGGCACGGACGCTCGGCGGTCGGGAGTGCCGCGGCTGGCCGGGCAAAATACTGAGAAGTGGACCGGCGAGGCCGGTGGTTAGCGGTCGTTACTCGTCGCGACGGCGGGCGGCCAGCAGGCCGGCCGCGAGGAGCGCGACGAACGCGACGGCGATGCCGAAGCCGGGACCGCCGTCACCTTCCGTGGTGGTCGGCGTCGCGGTCGGCGTTGCCGTCGGCGTCGCGGTCGGCGTTGCCGTCGGCGTCGCGGTCGGCTCCTCCGTCGCCGTCGGCGTCGGCGTCGGGGTCGGCACCGTCACTTCACCCTGGTCGATGACCGGGTTACCGCCCAGGACGTACGGGCCGTCCGCAGCGCCCTGCGAGGTGAGGAAGTCGTACACGGCGTTCCCGTTGGTGTCACGGTGTGCCATCGGGACGACCGTGCTGGTGCCACCCTCGAGCGGGTCGTCGAGGGCGATGCGGATGTCCTCGACCTGACCCGGACCGAAGTACTTGGAGGTACCACGGATGCTGCTGAGGACCTGGCCGTCGAGGAGCGTGGCGTCGTGGATGGTGACGAACCCGCCGTTGGGCAGGAACGCACTATCGACCGTGACGACCTCGCCGCTCTCCGAGATGGTCTGGCTGTCGGCGATGTCAACCGAGGCGGTCTGGGTCACCACGCCGTTCGAACTGACCGAGGTGTCACCGAACGTCTCGGTGACGGTGACCTGGAAGTTCGAACCGATCGGGATGTCCGAGAAGTCGAACCCGGCACTGTAACTACCGTCCTCGGCGACCTCGACGGTCTGCGTGCGCAGCACGTTCGCGTCGGCCGAGCGGAAGACGACCTGCACCTGGCTCCCGGGCGCGAGCGTCGTCTGGCCCGAGATGGAGCGGCCGCTCGCCTGCTGGACGCGGAGCTGGTCACCGGTCTGGTCGATGGTGACGATCCGCGGGTCGTTCGTGACGCTGCTCGTCAGCGAGACCGGCTCGTCAACGAACGGGTTCGACGCGGCGATGCTGAACTCGACCTCGTAGGTCTCGCCGGTCTGGAACTGCTCGTCCACCTGCGCGACGAGCAGGTAGTCGTTGCCGGTAAGACCCTTCGCCTCACCGGGGACCAGCGCAAAGCCGCTGACGTCAACCGTGTCGGCCTCCTCGTTCGGCAGGAGGCTGGTCTCCGTGATGCTCAGCGAGACACCCTGCGTGCCCTCACCGGAGAGGTCGCCAGCATCGTCGATGTAACTCGCGATGCCAGCACTACGCAGGGAGATGACCAGGTAGTCACCGTTCGCGACGTTGTCGGACGGGATGACACCGTCACCGGGGGCGAACGCGTCGTCACTCGGACTCAGCGAACCGCGGGCGTGCCAGGTCTGGATCTGGCGCGAGACCGTGCTCGCTTCCTGCAGGTCGATCGTACCGAGGTCGGTCTCGTCCTGACCGACGGCGACGCTCAGTGGGTAGGCAGCGGACGCGACCCGGCGGTCCTCGTCGGAGAACGTGGTCGGGTCGTTCTCGAGCGTCGCGGTGTCGTCACCCGCGGCACTGAAGGCTGCGTCGTTGTCCTGACCTGCCTCGTTGGTGTTCCACAGGAGGGTGACCGCACCGTCACCGTCCTCGTCGTTCAGCTGGACCTCCGCGACGTAGCTCAGCTCTTCCGAGCCGAGCGTGACCGTCGCCTGGTCCGTGTTGTTCAGGCTGACGGGGACCTCGACGATGTCACCGCGCTGCTCGCTGGTGACCTTGTCCTCGATGTCGAAGGTCGCGGTGCCGTCGATGTCCTCACCGTCGTCCGGCTCGCCGGCGCCTTCCTCTTCGACGGTCACCGAGACCGACGAGGTCTGGGACGATTCGGCGCCCAGCGCCGTGCCGGTCACGTCGAAGCTGTAGTCACCGGCCTCGACGCCCTCGTCAACGGCGATCGTGTACGTCACCGTGACGGTGTCGCCCGGTGCGTAGCCGGTGAAGAAGAGCGCGGACGTGTTTTCGGGGTTGGTGATAGCACCGTCCGGAACGGTCTCGACCCCGGTAACGGAGAACCCATCGGGCAGGTTCTCTAGCGCGATCTCAGCGCTGTCTGCTTCGTCTCCTGTGTTCGTTGCCGATACCTCGATCGTGAACGTCTCGCCCGCCTGCGTTGTGGCATCGTCCGGGGCGTCCAGGTCAACCTGGGCCTGTGCGGCCGCAGGCATCGCCAGCACCGAAAGGACCATGATGGCCGTCAGCGCGAGGGCGGTGAATCGACGTGTATTGCCTCTCATCTTTTATTTCGTAGCTGTCGTAGAGTCTGCGTCTCCACGCGTGTCCGTGCGCGGTTCTGTACCCTGCCGTGTATCTACCATTTTCGTCTCAGCCTCCATTGGACAGGCTTACACACAAACCTCACCTGCAACATTTAAATATTTTCTGTAACCGGCTCCGCCTCCAATTTCCCCGATACGGCCGTTACGGAGCCTCAGCCGTCAGCATACCACGAAAAGAGTCGCTGGTGTTCGGCACCACTCGGTACTTATAAACAGGGCTCGCGGTAGCCAGAGCGAGCGACGCCGACGACACCTGACTGACGGTCGTCCGACGCGGGCGCACACGACGACAGCGTTCGGCCACCCCTGGACAGCCCAGACGAGTCAGTCACACGAGGAGACGACTCGGGAGCTGAGACGGGTCGGCTGTCGTCGCCGAAACCGGTCTCCCATCGAGGCGACGCCAGTGCCGACCGACGGCGCTACCGCTACGCACCGAAATAAATAGAGAAGGGAATCGGCGGCAGGACGCTGCCGTTCTTAGCCGGAGACGTTGACGTTAGACCACTGCTGGTCGCCCCGGAACTCGGCGATGATTGCTCTCGCCTCC
>CAZEIO010000153.1:96-4780 GCA_964512525.1 uncultured Halobacteriales archaeon | reverse complement strand
CCCTTGTACGCGAGGTACTGGTAGATGCGGTCGAACGCCCACGTGTGCAACTTCTTGTTGCCGGTGGTGCCCCAATCAGACGTTCGCACGTCTTCGGGCCAACTCACCGCGAGCGTGCCGACACCACGGTCAACACACTCCTCGATGATGGCACTCGTGAGCGTGTGGTAGAAGTGGGTTTCACGCTCGGCGCGTTTCTGCCGTGCCCACTCGGCTTTCCCCGACGGACCGTTCTCACCTTCCGTCTGATACTCCACTTGGGTGAAGTAGTGCTTGTCCTGTTTGAGCGTATTGCCCGGGTACAGGACGTACTCATCGGAGAACGCCACCGCGGCGGTGTTCGAGATGCCAAGGTCAATACCCGCCACTTCGTCCCCGGGCGACTCAGCGACTTCGGCTTCAATTTTGCAGACGAAGTGCAGTTCCCACTCGTCGCCGGTCCAGACAGCTCGGACGTTCTGCACCCGTTCAACGTCTGCGAGGTCAACATCGGGGCGAGTCTGGTACTCGCAGAGCAGGAAGTCTGACCGTGACTGCTTGAGGTTCTGGCCTTTCGAGAGCCGGACACGCTCGTTCTCGGGGTCGTGCTTGAACCCGTCTTCTTTGAGTGTGACTGTACTGCGTGGACGACTATCGCCGCGTTTGCGGTAGCCGGGCGGATTCGCCTCCGCGTCTGTTTGTCGCAGGTCGAACCACGACTGGAAGGCGTCAGAAAGTTCTTCGATGACTTTCTGACTGGATTGGGCATTCAGGTCCTTCCAGCAGGACTGGTTCTTCATATACGCTTTCAGCGTTCGAGCATCCGGTATCTCGCCAGTCTGAGTCCAGATGCGGTCGGCTGTCCAGCGAGCGACGTTCCAGATTTTGGAGGCGGCGCGGCCGAGCGAATCCAAACCGTCACGCACCTGTTTGGGATTCTGGATAGTCCCGATGTAGGTGCGGGTGACGGTTAGATTCGCCATACATAGCCATATATTTGCAGCCTGTTAAATCATACGTCGGAGAGAATCTCCGGGCAGAGTGTCGCCAGTGAGTGTTTCACGGAGCGAACGCGATTCACGCCCGGCCTGAAGGCCGGGATTCTCTCGCTGATTGAAGATAGCCCGTCGCTTCGACGGGGCCGTCGCGGACCCGGTGTCGCGCTCGACGGGCGATGGGATTCGCTCGCACTTCGGTCGTCTCGAACTCGCTGGCGTCGCCGTCGAGGTGATGGGCGGCGTCCAGAGGCGCGCTCCCCGCGGCGAGTGGGAGTCGCCGGTCGCCGTCCGGGAGCACCGCCGCGTCGTGGACTTCCGCGACCGGGCGGTCCCGGTCCTGTCGCTCTCGTACGAGGCCCGGGCGTACGAGCGACTGGGCCGCACCGAACGAGCGGCCACCCTGCGGGCACACGCGGCGACGGGCCCCGAGGAGGGCGACGAGGACCTGGCCGACACCGCGGACTGAGAACCTGCGGGCGCTCGTGGTTCCCCGGCACCCGATCGGTTAAGCGCCGGCCGACCGGAGACACCCGCAGTGACCGACGACCTCGCGCCGGCGACGTTCTCGACACAGCGCTACCTCGCGGCGAAGCAGACGGTGGACGACCGCGCCCTCGCGCCCGCCGTCCTCGACCACCTCCGGCAGGACGTGACGAACTCGCCGGCCGTCCTCGAGGTCGGCGCCGGCATCGGGGCGATGGTAGCCCGACTCCTCCGCCGGGACCTCCTGTCCGGTTCGGTCCGCTACGTCGCGGTCGACCTCGACGCCGACAGCGTCGCTCTCGCCCGCGAGCGCCTGCCAGCGTGGGCCCGTGCGGCGGGGTACGACGTCCGGCGACCGGACGGCACTCGCTCGGCCGACCTGGTGTTCGCCGACGGCACGCACCCCGAGCGACTCGCCCTGACCCTCCGGACGGCCGACGCCGTCGCTGTCGCCGAGACCGTCGCGGACGCTGCGGCCGACGACGACGGTGCCGGGACGACGACGGTGACGCCCGACGACGACGCTCCATTCACGGCGCCGGCGGCGGGGTACGACCTCCTGGTGGGGGCCGCCTTCCTCGACCTCCTCGACTGGCCGGCCGTCGCGTCGCTCGTCGGTGCGGTCCGTCCCGGCGGTCACTGCTACTTTCCCATCACCTTCGACGGGACGACGACGTTCGCGCCGCCGGCCGACCCCGACGACGTCGCGTTCGAGGCGCGACTCGAGCGAGCCTTCCACGACCACCTCGACGCCGGCCGGGGCACCAGCCGTGCGGGTCGGCGGGCGCTCGCCCGACTCCCCGGGGCGGGCGTGTCCGTCGTCGCCGCGGCCGGGTCGGACTGGCGCGTCGCACCCGGTCCCGGTTCGGTCACCCCGCCCGACGACGCGCCGGGGTGGGGCGTCGCCGAGACGACCGTCCCGGGCGGCGACCGGTACCCGGCCGACGAGGCGTACTTCCTCCACCACGTCCTCGACCTGGTGGGCGGCGCACTGTCGCCCGCCGGCGGGCGTGCAGACGCCGGTGCGGGCGACGACGAGGCGGCCGCCGACGCGACGGCACTCCCCGCGGAGCGCGTTGCGGCGTGGCGGCGTCGGCGGCACGAACAGGTCGCCCGTGGCGAGTTGCGCTATCTCACCCACCAGGTGGACGTGTTCGGCCGACGGTCGCCCTGACGTCGGGCGGCACATCACAGGGGCTATGCTCGTCTGGCACGAGGATTCTGCATGGAAACGGAATCCGTCACGGTGCGGGGCGTCGAGGTGCCCAGACTCGGCCTCGGGACGTGGCAGACGTCGGGCTACGAGACGTACCACGCCGTGACGACGGCCCTCGACGCCGGCTACCGGCACGTCGATACCGCACAGGTGTACGACAACGAGGACCAGGTCGGCGCGGCGGTCGCCGACGCCGCGGTCTCCGCCGAGGACGTCTGGATAACGACGAAGGTAGCCCCACAGACGGCGACCGACTACCGCAGTACGTACGCCGCAGTCGAGGACTCGCTCGACTGCCTCGGTCTCGACTACGTTGACCTCGTCCTGATTCACTGGCCCAACCCCCTCGCGGACCTCGAGGGGCAACTGGCCGCGCTGAACGACCGCGTTGACGACGGCGCGATCGGCCACCTCGGCGTGAGCAACTTCAGCCAGCGCCAGCTCGCGAAGGCGCGGGAGCTGTCGGACCGCCCCGTGCTGACGAACCAGGTCGAGTTCCACCCCTTCGCCCCACAGCGCCCGCTGTTGCGGTACTGCCAGGACAACGACGTGGTGCTGACGGCGTACAGTCCACTGGGCCACGGCGGCGTCCTGCGGGACGACCTCCTCCGCGATATCGGGGCGACGTACGACGCCTCGCCCGCACAGGTGGCCCTGCGGTGGGCCACCCAGCACCGGAACGTCGTCGCCGTTCCGAAGTCCACGTCGGCCGAACACATCCGCGAGAACGCCGCCTGCTTCGAGTTCTCGCTGACGGCGACCGAGATGGACCGCATCGCCCGGCGCTCGCCGCTGCGTCGTGGCGTCTCGTGGGTGCGCGGCCACCTCGGCGTCTGAGCGGTCCTCACCCGTCCGGCGCGCTCGAGAACCGGCAATCGTCGTCGGCCGGGGGCAGGCTTTACCCGTTGCCGCCCGGTCGGCCGGTATGGACCCAGACCCCGACCGCTTCGACTCGCGGCGCTCGACGCTTTACGCGCCGAACGGTGCCGTGGCGACCAGTCAACCGCTCGCCGCCCGGGCCGGCGTCTCGACGCTGGAGGCCGGCGGCAACGCCTTCGACGCCGCCGTCGCCACCGCGGCGGCGCTGAACGTCGTCGAACCGACCTCGACGGGTCTCGGCGGCGACGTGTTCGCGCTGTACCGCACCGCCGACGGCGAGGTGGGCGCGATGCAGTCCTGTGGCGGTGCGCCCGCCGACGCGACCATCGAGAACGTCAGCCGGGCGCTCGCCGACGACCCCGACGTCGAGGGCGAGACGCCCGACGAGGTGGCGATGCCGATGCACGGTCCCCACACCGTCACGGTGCCCGGCACCGCACGCGGCTGGGAGCTGACGGCACAGGAACTCGGCACGATGCCGCTCGGGGAGTTGCTCCAGCCGGCCATCGAGTACGCCAGCGAGGGCTTTCCCGTCTCGGAGATAATCGCCGGTCACTGGCGCGGTGCCGAGGACCTCTTCGACGACCAGAACGCTCGCGACGCCTACCTCGTGGACGGCGAGCGTGCGCCCGAGGTGGGCGAACACGTCACCCTCCCGCGCCTGGGCGAGTCGATGCAGCGCATCGCCGAGGAGGGAGCAGACGTCGTGTACGAGGGTGACATCGCGGAGCAGATAGCGGCGGCGGTGCAGGCCGCGGGCGGGTTCATGACCGTCGAGGACCTCGCGGCGTTCGAGCCGGAGTTCGTCGAGCCGGTCAGCACCACCTACAACGGCGCAGAGGTGTACGAACTCCCGCCGAACAACCAGGGACTGATCGCGCTGGAGGCGCTGAACATCGCCGAAGAACTCGACGCGGGGTCGTTCGACCCGGACGACCCCGAGGGACTGCACCGCTACGCCGAGGCGATGAAACTCGCCTTCCACGACGGCCACCGCTACATCACCGACCCGGAGTACGAGGACGTGCCCGACCTCGCCTCGAAGGAGTACGCCGCCCGCCGCGCCGAACGGGTGGGCGACCGCGCCCTCCAGGACGTGAGCTTCGGCGTTCCCGACGCCCACGCCGAG
>CAZEIO010000153.1:0-72 GCA_964512525.1 uncultured Halobacteriales archaeon | reverse complement strand
CGGCTCCGGCCTCGTCGCGGGCGACACCGGTATCGCCCTCCAGAACCGGGGGGCGTCGTTCTCGCTGGACCC
>CAZEIO010000152.1:2481-5001 GCA_964512525.1 uncultured Halobacteriales archaeon | reverse complement strand
CGTCGCCCCGCCGTGGCGCGGCGGCTCGGCGGCGAGGACCGTCGCCGCGTCGCGAGCGTAGGCGTCGAGCTGTGGCTCGCGAGTGTCCGCCGCCGGCGTCCCGAGCGCGAAGGCGCCCAGCACGGCGAAGACCAGGAGAACGCCCGCGGCAGCCTCGACGACCGGCAGAGACAACTGGGCGCGGTCGGCGACGCGGGGGCCGGTCTTCGCTGGCGGCCGGCGGTGCCCGTCAGTTCCGTCGCGACCGGTCGCCTCACGCATCGACGGTCACCTCGAGGACGGCCTTGCGCGTCCGCGCCGGGAAGTACGTCACCTGCACGTCGCCTCGCTGGAGCCGACCGTTCGCCGCGAACGCGAGTCTGGTCGTCTCGTACCGGCTGGTACGGACCGTGTAGGTGCCCGCGAGACCGCCAGGGTCGTGCAGGACGACGCGGCCGTTCGCCCTGACCGTCTGGACCGTCGCTTCGGCGGGGTCGATCCGCAGTCGGACCCGGGGGGTGCGCCGGGGCAGCGTCACCGACCCGGCCCGGAGTGGCGGTTCCAGCGTCGCCGTCGTCCGTCGCTGGACGAGCACCACCCGCCGGACGGTGACGCCGCCGGTCGCGTCGCCGGTCCGGGCGACCGTCTCGCCGTCCAGCGACACCCGGACTGCGGCGTCCCGGGCGACCGGGAACAGTCGCTCCACGTCGGCACCGTCGAGAGCCGACAGCCTCGCGGCGCCGAGGACGTTCGCCCGGTCGGTCAGTGGTCCCTCGGCGGCGACGAGTCGCTCGGAGAGAGCGACGGCACGATGCCGCTCTCCGGGGTCGCGGGCCGCGTCCGTGAGGGCGTCGTCCGCGACCACGACGGCGACGCCGCCGACCGCGGTCAGGACCACCAGTGCGACGGCGACGCCGACGAGGTTCGCCTGTCCCCGCCGTCCGTTCACGGGGACGCTCACCGGCGACCACCCGCGAGGCTGCGGTCGGGCACCGTCACGAGTCGCACGACGACGCCCTCGCCCGACGCCGGCACCACGACCACCCGGGTCGTCCCGCGACTCCGCCACTCGCCCTCGACGGCCTGGACCCGTTCGGGCAGGGCGAGACGTGCCTCGGCGCCGACGGCACGGTCCGGGTGCGAGAGGCGGAGCGACCCGTTTCGTGCCGCTATCCGGTAGGGTTCGCCACGGATCGTGTCCGGGAGTTCGACCCGACGGACGGCCCGGGCGTTCGTCGCCGGCGGCGGGACGGCGGCGCGCACCTCGTGGGCGGCCGTCGCGAGCGTCCGGTCGGCGAGTTCCTCGCCCGCCGCCGAGCGGTAGTCGGGGACGAGACCACCGTAGAGGGCGGTCGAGAGGAGCGCGACGAACAGGAGGACCAGACTCGCCTCGAGGGCCTTGCTCGTCGCGGGGACGACGGCGCGGTCCCGTGGCCGGGGACTCATCCCGTCACCTCGAGGTCCATGTCGTGGACGACCAGGTACGCGACGCGTCGGCCGGGGAAGCGCGCGACGACGCTCGGCGTCCCGTCGCCGTCGATGTCGCGCGTCCCGACTATCTCGGCGCCCCGTTCCCGGAGGGCACGCTTCCACGCGACCGGCGTGGTCGTCTCGACGGCCACCCGGTAGCGGCCGGCACCGAGGCGGTCGCGGTCGTGGGAGACGTTCGTCCGGAGCGTCACCCGGACGCCGTCGCGACCGCTCACGCCGACGGTCGCGGCGTCGAGACGGGGCGCACCGACGACCAGAACGCCGCCGTCACCGCGGGAGGCGACTATCGGCGGGTCGCGGACGACCCGTGCGCCCGGTCCGTCGCCGCGAACGACGGCACCGGCGAGGAAGGTCACCCGGCGACTGCCGGACTCGTAAACGAGGGCGTCGACGGCGACCCGCCGGGTGTCGGTGCCGCTGATCACCCGGAGGTCTCGCTCGACGACGCGCAACTGGCCGGCAGAGAAGGCGACCTCGCCGCGGCGGACGCCCGTGGTCTCGACCGGCCGCAGGGCGGAGTCGAAGCCGTCGGCGACGCGGGCCGCGTCCGCGCCCGCCGCGCTCTCGTCAACGACGGAACCGACGCCGGCCGTCAGCGCGCCGAGTGCCATCACCGTGACCCCGAGGAGGATGGCGACGCCGACGACGTTCGACTGACCGCTGCCGCCGTCGGAGCGTGGCCGGGGACGGCTCACGCCACGCCCACCCCCGCGAAGACGGCGTGAGCGACGAGGACGAGCACCCCGGAGTGTAGCAGTGCCTCGTAGCGTCCCCGCGAGGCCATCCCCGCGAACCAGCCGGAGGCGAGCATCGTCGCCTGCGTCACGAGGTAGAAGCGGTGTCGCTCCCGGGCGGGACGGACGGCGTCGGCGTCGATGGCGACGGACCCCCGTCCCGAGACGGCCGTCAACTGGGAGAAGCCCTCGATGACGTAGGCGTCCACGGCGACGACGATGCCGACGACGAGGAGCGCGGTCGTCCAGCCGACGGCGACGTACACCAACAGTCGCGACCGGAGCGATTTCCGCTGGTGGTACAGATGCCCGATCT
>CAZEIO010000152.1:0-2471 GCA_964512525.1 uncultured Halobacteriales archaeon | reverse complement strand
GAGACCGATCGTCTGCTCCGCGAGCGGCGTCCCGACGCGCTCGACGAACCGGTCGAGCGCCCGCCGCCGAAGGTCGCCCTCGCGGGTCGTCAGCGAGGTGTTGAACGCGAGGTCCTCGACGTCGGCCTGGAGTGCGCCGAGGTCCACGTCGCGGGCGACGGCAGCGACCGCCTCGGTGAACGGCCGTCCGAGGGTGACGTGCCCCGAGACGGCGTGGACGAACTCCTCTATCTGGCGGTCCTTGGCGCCGTCGAGGCGGGCCCGACGAACCGCGACGAGACCGACCGGCACCGCCCACGCGGCGTAGCCGAGGAGGACGACGTCGGCGAGGTCGTACCCGAGCGAGCTCAGGAGAGCGGCGACGGCGACGGCGCCGGGAGACAGGACGACGGCGGCACTCGCCGGATTACGCGTCGCCGACCGCAGCGTCGCGACCCCGCCGGGTCGGTCGTAGGCCGGCGTGGACTGGTCCGGCGGTCGCAGCGACCCGACCAGCCACGCCGAGAGCGCGCCGATACCGAGGACGAACGCGGCACTCGAGTGGATCATCACCGCCCGCGGCGTGGTGGTGCCGAGTGGCGTCCGCAGCGGGTCGGTCAGGCCGGGCGAGAGCACGCTCATCACCGTGAGGACGATGACGAGGAGCGCGGGGAGAACGAGGAGGACGATGAACATCTCGGCGAGGAGTTCGAGGAAGCCCTCCGCCCGGTCGCGGGCACGGGCCTGTCGGTGACCGAGCATCCGCGACTCCATCCGGAGGAAGGAGGCCAGCGCGTCCGACCCCTGGTCGGCGTGCTCCTGGAACTTCAGGAGGAAGGGGGCGAGCACGTCCCGCGAGGGCGTCTGGCGGGCGACGAGGCGGAGACCGTCGTCAACCGACCCGGTCAGGGCGGCGTCGTTCAGCGCCCGGCGGAACTCGACGGCCGTCTCGCCGTAGGCGTCCTCGTTCTCGGCCACCTTCCGCAGCATCGTCCGTCGGTCGTCGGCACCGGCCGACAGCGCCCTGAGATACCGCACTGCGCCGGGCAACGTCCGCTCTATCTCCGTGCGGCGGGCGGCGGCGACCCAGCGGAGGTAGCGTCCGGCCAGTGCCACTGTCGCTCGCTTCGCGACGGCGGCCGCCACGAGACCGACGAGGGCGGCGACGACCAGTCGTGGCGGCCGCGGGACCGCGACCCGGCCGGCGAACGGCAGTGCCCTGCGAACGAAGTCGGCGACGGCGGGGACCACGGCGGGCGAGAGGGCGAGCGACAGCGCCGTCGCGGCCGGACCGGCGACGAGTGCCGCCAGCCACGACAGGCCGTACGTCCGGGCGAGGAGGACGTCGAAGTCCGTCGCGAGAGCGGCACCGCGGTAGGCGCGGCGGTCGCGGTCGTGGCGGTCGGCGTCGGCGTGGCGAGAGAACAGCGCGTACAGTGCCCGGTCCACTGCGGTGGGCGACGACCCCGACAGGGTCGCCGGACGCCCGACCTCGTGACCGTCCACGCGACCGCTCGCGTCGGGCGTCCGGCCGTCGGCGCGTGGGTCGCGAGTCGGCGACGACTCGTCGGGACGGCTCACGGCCGGCGCTCGCCCCCGTCGGTCGCCTGTGGGCGGTCCGTGGCACCGTCGTCGAGGCGTGCCCGCTCGACGGTCGCCGCCTCGTCCGAGCGGAGGTCGGCGAGGAACTCGTAGAGCGTGTCGAAGTCGTCGAGTCCCTCCCGACGGAGGTAGCGGACGTACCCGAGTTTGCTGTGGAACTCCGCCTCGACCGCCGCCGGGGGGCGGTCGGTGTCGCGACCGAGACGGTGGAAGAGCCGCGTCTCGCTCGTCCCGTCGAGAGCGTCGTCTCTCCCCGTAGCGTCGTTCGGGTCGTCGTCGATGGTGGCGGACGGGTCGGTCGCCGCGGTCAGGTCGGGATGGTCGTACGCGAGGCTGAACTGCCCGTCCGGGTCGCGACGGACGACCGTGTTCCAGTACACCGTCGTGCCGTCCTTGCGGATGGTGCCGTTGTCGCCGTCGGGGTCGAGGCGGCGGTACGCCGGTTCGGAGAGGAACTCGACGACGTGGCCGACGTAGCGCTCGCCGTCCACGTGCCGGGGGAAGACGACGAGGTCGAGTTCCCGGAGGAGGTAGGCGGGCAGTCCCTGTTCGACGACCCGATTGACGAGTGTCTCCACGTCGTCGGCGTGGGTCGTGCCGACGAGACCGTGGCCGGTGTTCAGCGACTCGGCGAACGTCTGGAACGAGGCTGGCGTGTTGATCTCGGCGATTATCTCGACGTCGGGGTTGAGGTAGTTCGACTCGGTCATCAGGTCGGCCATGGAGACGCGCTTGTGTTCGTTCTCGTGGTCGCGGGTAGTGAGCGAGACGCCCGTCTCGTGGGGCAGGCGCACCTCCCGGGAGCCCTCGTCGATGCTGATGGGTCGGTCGCCGTAGGGGACGAACGGCATGTGGGCATTCCAAATCGAATATCTACTAGTGGATACAGC